>NZ_RZSU01000031.1:0-62110 GCF_003997585.1 Mesorhizobium sp. M5C.F.Cr.IN.023.01.1.1
TCGCAATTCCGTCCGATGTTCTTCGGAAATGGCAGCGGATCGCCGACCTTTTGGCAAATATCGTGCACGTTCCGTCGGCGGTGGTGTGCAAACTCGAACCGCCACACTACACGCACTACAAAATTCTGGCTTCTAGCGACTCGGAGGGAAATCCTTTTCCAGTGAATGATACTTTCTCGATGGATATCGGGACCTTCTGCGAAACTGTAATCAAGAGCCGTGAACCACTGCTTGTAGTCAATGCCTTGGAAGACGATCAGTGGAAACAGGCTCCTGAGATTCAAGTGGGGATGGTCTCGTATTTGGGGCTCCCAGTAGTCTGGCCTGATGGGCGGATGTTTGGAACCATCTGCGTCCTTGATGATAAGGCCAATAGATACAGCGACCACTACCAAGAGCTCCTGTTGCACTGCCGCGATGTTCTACAAGCGGACCTGCAGACGCTGGTCCGCTTCGGCGACGAACTCGAGGACCAAAAGGCACATCTCAGTGAACTGTTCGCCCGGGTTCCAGAGGCAGTTATCATGATTGATCGCGACTTCAGGATTAGGCGTATCAACCCGGAGTTCACCAATATTTTTGGGTACACGGCCGAAGAAGCGATCGGTCACGGAATCAAAGAACTAATTGCGCCTGACGATCTCCTTGAGGAAGCCGAAGGCTTTTTGCATCGGATGTTTGAGACAGGAGAGACATTCGCCGTTGAGACTATCCGTAGGCGTAAAAACGGCACGCGTGTGCCGGTCTCCCTGATTTGCGTTCCGGTACCCTCCCATGGCGGTGAGCAGGTTGGTTACGTGATCTATCGCAATATGACGGATACCAAGCGGCTCGAGGATGAGCAGCGGCGATACCACGAAATTCAATTGGAACTCGCACACGCAAACCGTACCGCCACTTTAGGACAGCTGTCCGCGTCGATTGCGCACGAGCTCAACCAGCCGCTGACAGGCATCATTACGAACTGCAGTGCCTGTTTGCGAATGCTGACACGCGATCCGCAAGACCTTGACGGCGCGCGAGAAGCCGTGCGGCGCACAATGCGAGACAGTGACCGCGCCTCGCAGGTCATTGCGCGGCTGCGTGCTCTGTTTAGCAACAAGGAGCCCGCATTTGAGCCGGTGGATCTTAATGAGGCGGCGAGAGAGGTGGTCGGGCTGTCGCTCGGCGAGATCCAGAACGCCAAGGCAATCTTGAGGACAGAACTCGCCGACGACATCACGTGTGTCGCGGCAGATCGTGTTCAGCTCCAGCAGGTCATCCTGAATTTGCTCCGGAACGCGTTGGACGCAATGACGGCGGTCGTTGATCGCCCAAGAGTCTTGCTGATTAGCACCGCAAGGGAGGAAAATGACTCAGTGCGGCTAAGCGTAAAGGATGCGGGGATCGGATTCGATCCCCACACCATGAACAAACTATTCGACGCTTTTTACAGTACAAAGAATACGGGGATGGGTGTTGGACTTGCAGTGAGCCGCACCATCATTGACAGCCATCATGGCCACCTATGGGCGGCTCTAAACGATGGGCCGGGATCTACGTTTTCGTTTTCTGTTCCTAGTGTCCGCCGTCAGCACTCATGAGACAGATTGGCTGAACCTTGAGCGCGCGGCCGGCATCGATATCAGCCTATTGCGGAACCCGAATCCAGGCGATCGCAGCCCCACCAGCCAACGCCGCCGACGCGGCGCGAAAGCTAATGGCAATCTAGTTGTAGGCGTTCGTCCCAGCCGACCGCGATGGAGGTCGGCGAGCTCTTTCCTGTTAGCGGAACTGCTGCCGAATGCAGCGTTAACTTAGTTCGTCCCTGTGAGGATGATTTTTCCCTTCGGCTGAGGCCGTACGCCTTCGAGCATCAGATGGGCATCGCGTGCATCCGCGAGAGGTAGGACTGCGCCCACACGAGTTCTGAGCTCCCCACCGTCGATCAGCCTTGCGATCTCCGCGAGATGTTGGCTCGTGACGTTGACCAGGAAAAAGGCTGCTTCGACGCCATGGGTTTGTGCGAGATGCTGATCAGGACGGGAAACGGCCGAAATCAGCTTGCCTCCGCGACGGAGGACCTGAAACGAACGCGCTTGTGTTTCGCCACCGACCAGATCGATGACAGCGTCAGCGTCGCGAACTGCTTCCTCAAAGCGCTGGGTCTGGAAGTCGATAACCGTGCTGGCGCCGAGCTCGTGCACATAAGGTATATCCGCCATTGCGGCAGTCGCGAGGGTTCTCAGACCAGCGCGAGAGGCGAGTTGAACGGCATAAGCGCCAACGTTGCCTGCCGCTCCATGGATAAGCACTGTTTCGCCAGCTTCTAGTTGGGCTTGATCAAACAACCCCTGCCAGGCCGTCACGGCAATGACAGGCACAGAGGCAGCTTCAACGTGCGTCAGCGAAGCTGGCTTCCTCGAGACCATCGCTGCGGAAGCCACAGCATACTCAGCATAGGCTCCTACAAACCGGGGGTTTGTAACACCATAAACCTGATCTCCTGCACGCAGCTCAGAAACCCCAGCCCCCACGGCGACAACTTCACCTGACAGATCAGAGCCCAACGTCAGGGGAAGCGGTTGCGGCAAAACACTCTTTCCGGCCCTGATCCAGCCGTCCCATGGACCAACGCCAGCGGCTTTGACTTCGACAAGAACCTCGCCGGGGCCAGGATCGGGCCTAAGGACCTGCTCGAAACTCATGACGCTTGGTGGTCCAAATTCATGCACGCGCCAGGCCATCATTGACTGATGCACCAGATCAACATTTGCCTCGTGCACGGTGCTGCTAGGGGTCATCTCATGCTCCTTACGCCGGGTTGGCTGCCAAGGCCGGGCAGTCAGTTGAAGCCTTCGGCAGCCTGGATCTGGATCAGTCCATCATTCGGCGCAGAATGCAGGAAGAGTCTCTCCGGATGAATAGTACGATGGTGTCGATGATACGTTCGGTATGCTTGCGGCTCGAACCAATACAGAAGTATCGCCGACACCTTTGTGCAATAGATTTGTCTCCGCTGTCAGTCGACCTTGTGTGTCGCTTCCGAACGATCGGAACTCATTGGAGGAGACATGTCAGCCATTTTCTATTGCGCACCTGGCGTAAGGTTCTGGCCACGGCCGCTGCCGCCAGCGCCTTCAGCCTGCTCTTTCCAGTGCGCGGCGCCACCGAACGGTCGATGACGTTCCACCGAGATGCCCGAAGCGCGGGAGGTCACGAGCCCGACAGTTCGAAATCGCGCAACACTCGCGGATCCTATGATTGCCGCGGACGCAAGGGAGAGGACGCCATGGCCTTCACCATCAATGTCAACGGTCAGACGCATGACGTGGATGTAGACGACGACACTCCTCTGTTGTGGGTGTTGCGCGACGTGCTCGGCATGACCGGCACGAAGTTTGGCTGCGGTGTGGCACTCTGCGGCGCCTGCACCGTGCATGTCGATGGGGTCGCGACCCGTTCCTGCATCACGTCCATTGACAGCGTCGCAACCTCCGAGATCACCACTATCGAGGCAATCGGCACGACGGTGGCCGGTGCAAAGGTCCAGCAGGCTTGGCTCGATCGGGAGGTCGTCCAATGCGGTTATTGCCAGTCGGGCCAGATCATGTCTGCCGCAGAACTCCTCGCCTCCAATGCCGATCCAACCGATGCGGACATCGACGACGCAATGTCGGGTAACATTTGCCGTTGCGGGACCTATACCCGCATCCGCGAGGCCATCAAGCAGGCAGCGGCGAGCTGAGAGGCGTAATCATGACAATCGATCAACATGCCTTCCGATATTCCGATCGGGGAGAATCGCGGTCGGTGAACGGGCTCTCCCGACGCAGCTTTCTCCGGGCAGGCGTCGCCGCGGGCGGAGGCCTGATGCTAAGTCTCAGCCTGCCCTTCCCAACCAGGGACGCCGGCGCGGCAGGCGACGATTTTGCCCCGAACGCCTTCGTCCGCATCAGTCGCGACGGGCGGGTCGTCCTGACCATGCCCTACATAGAGATGGGTCAAGGCACCTATACGGCTATTCCGATGCTTATCGCCGAAGAGCTGGAGGTGGATCTGGATCAGGTCACCCTGGAGCACGCCCCGCCTGATGAAAGGCTTTTCGCCAATCCGCTTCTGGGGGTGCAGGCGACCGGCAACTCAAACGCGATCCGCGGAGCCTGGCAGCCTCTGCGTCAAGCCGGAGCGGCCGCGCGAACCATGCTTGTGGCCGCGGCGGCGAAACAATGGAATGTCGAACCGTCGACCTGCCATGCTAGGCGCGCTGAGGTGCATCATTCACCGTCGCGCCGACGCCTCGGCTATGGCGAACTTGCCGGCGACGCCGGTCGGATGCCGGTCCCGTCGGAAGTGGAACTGAAGCGGCCACCGGATTTCAGGCTGATAGGCACGCCGGCGAAGCGTCTGGACGCGCCAGCAAAAGTCGATGGGAGGGCCATCTACGGCATCGACGTCCGGCCGCCCGGTGTGAAGATCGCGACGCTTGCGCAATCGCCGGTGTTCGGCGGCCGCCTGAAGAGCGTCGATGATACAGTAGCCAAGGCCATCAAGGGTGTGCGCCAGATCGTCCGGCTCGCCGACGCCGTCGCCGTCGTCGCCGACCACATGGGTGCTGCCAAGAAAGGCCTGGAAGCCCTGGTGATCGAATGGGACGACGGCCCGCACGCAGGGCTGACTACCGAAGTGATCGGGGCGGAGCTTGAACAGGCTTCGCTCAGATCCGGAGCCGTTGCTCAAGAAATCGGTGACGCCGATGCAGCGATGGCGAGCGTGCCTACGAAAGTCGAGGCTGCCTACCATGTTCCATTTCTTGCACACGCGACTATGGAGCCGATGAACTGTACGGCTCACGTTAGCAGCGAAGGGGTGGAAATCTGGGTCGGCACCCAGGCGGTTGCCCGGGCCCAAGCAGCGGCTGCAGAAGCTGCCGGCGTTCCACTCGAAAAGGTCATCGTCCACAATCACCTGATCGGTGGCGGCTTCGGCCGACGGCTCGACGTGGACGGGGTCTCCCGCACTGTCGAGATCGCCAAGCACGTTGGTGGTCCCGTGAAGGTCGTATGGACGCGCGAGGAAGACATCCAGCATGACATGTACCGACCGATGATCTTTAACCGGCTATCCGCTGGCCTCGATGCTACCGGGAAGCTCGTAGCCTGGAAAAATCGCTATGCCGGATCCTCGGTGGCTGCGCGCTGGCTACCCTCAGCGTTCAAGGATGGGCTTGATCCGATCACGATCGAAGGCGCCGTGCATCTCGTCTATGACCTCCCGAATCTTCATGTCGAATATGTGCGGACAGAGCCGCCTGCTATCCCGACCGCGTTCTGGCGGAGCGTTGGTCCGTCGCACAATGTCTTCGTAACGGAAAGCTTCGTAGACGAGTTGGCTGTTGCGGCGGGGCAAGATCCGGTTGCATACCGGCTCGCTCTCCTCGGCAAGTCGCCTCGGGCGAAGGCCGTGCTCGCCCTCGCTGCCGAAAAGGCAGGCTGGGGCGAGAATCTGCCGGCAGGAATCGGACGGGGGGTCTCCGTTCAGAACGCGTTTGCAACGTACATGGCTCAGATCGCGGAGGTGGAGGTCGCGACGGACGGCGCAGTTCACGTTAGGCGGGTCGTGTGCGCGATCGATTGCGGAACCGTCATCAATCCCGACACGATCGAGGCACAGATCCAGGGTGGTGTGATGTTTGGCATCACGGCGGCACTCTACGGCAACATCACGATCAAAGACGGCCGTGTCGAGCAGACCAACTTCCACGACTATCAGGTACTGCGCATGAACGAGGCGCCGAATGTCGAGGTGCATATCGCGCAGAGTGATGATCTGCCGGGTGGAATCGGCGAGGCCGGAACCTCGGCCGTCATCCCGGCCGTCACGAACGCCATTTTTGCGGCCACAGGCAAGCGCCTGCGAAGGCTTCCCGTCCATACCGCGGCACTGAGGCGGCCGACATAATGTAGTTGTCAGAGGAGGACCCGATGGTCACACGCGGTTTCACAGGTAATCGGGGCAATTCCGATCAGTCGGCCCGCCTCCCGCCGGGCCAACATCTCGTCCTGGATTTTCCGGTTTTGTCGGCGGGGCCGACGCCCCGGATAAGGCTTGACGATTGGACGTTCACGCTGAAAGTCGGTCCGCGCACCGTAGCGAAGTGGAACCGGGCGGAGTTCAACGCGCTGCCGCAGACCAAAATGACGCGCGACATCCACTGCGTGACGACCTGGTCGAAGTTCAACACGGCCTGGGAAGGCGTGCTTGTGGATGACATACTCGGCGACGCCGGCGTCGAGCCGCCGACGGGCTTCACGCTCGCCCATTCCTATGACGGCTACACGACCAATGTGCCGACCGCTGACCTCGTCGGCGGCAAGGCGATGGTTGCGTTGCGCTACGAAGGCAAGCCGATCCCGCCGGACCATGGCGGGCCGTCACGGCTGCTCGTGCCGCACCTCTATTTCTGGAAATCAGCGAAGTGGATGAATGCGCTGCAGTTCACCGAACGCGATGAACTCGGCTTCTGGGAGTTGCGCGGTTACCACCGCTATGGCGACCCCTGGCGCGAACAGCGCTACACGAACGATTGACCCGCCCATGAATTGGCAGAACGCGATCATCACGCGCATCGAGACGCGGTCACCGCGCGTGAAAAGCTTTTTCTTTCGCCTTCCGGAGCCCATGACGTTCCGGCCCGGTCAGCACGTTTTGCTCCGGCTAACTGCACCAGACGGTTATCGCGCCCAACGCAGCTACTCGATCACTTCCGCGCCCGGGCCTGGAAAGGCCAAAGAGCTCGAACTCGCGATCGAAAGGCTCGATGACGGCGAGGTCTCACCCTTCATGCACGATGCCGCGGAGGTGGACGACGAAATCGAGATCCGCGGCCCAATAGGCGGACACTTCAACTGGAGCCCTGAGGATGGCGGCCCGATACTTTTTATCGGCGGCGGATCAGGCGTGGCACCCTTTATGTCGATGCTGCGCCACCGCGCAGCGATCGGATCGCGCGTTCCCGTCGCGCTGGTGTTTTCGGCGCGATTGCGCCAGGAGCTTCTGTTCTTCGACGAACTCTCGAAACTGGCCACCTCAGGCGGCGGCTTTAGCCTGATGGTGACGCTGACACGCGAGGCTGGCGCGCACCCATTCCGGGCTGGACGTATTGACGCCGCTCTCATCAAGGACATGGTCACGGCCATGAAGGCGCCGGTTCGCCAGGTGCTGATTTGCGGCTCCAATCCGTTCGTCGAGACGGCGGCCGAGGGAACGATCGCGTCCGGCATAGATCCGACCCTAATCAAGACGGAACGCTACGGAAAAGCAGACAGCGGGAGCCCGCCATGAAACGAAATTTCGACTCGATCATCATCGGCGCCGGGCAGGCGGGACCCTCCCTCGCCGGGCGCTTGGCGGCGGCAGGCATGAAGGTCGCTCTGATCGAACGCAAGTTCTTCGGCGGTACCTGCGTCAACACCGGCTGCACGCCCACGAAAGCGATGGTCGCGAGCGCCTATGCGGCGCATCTCGCCCGGCGCGCCGGCGACTACGGCGTCTTGGTGGGGGGAGAAATCACAATTGACATGAAGAAGGTCCAGGCCCGCGCGGCCAAATTGACGCTCGATTCCCGTTCGGGCCTCGAGAACTGGCTGACCGGCATGGAGAACTGCACCGTCATCCGCGGCCATGCCAGGTTTGTGGACCAGCACACGCTCGAGGTCGGCGGCGAAACGCTCTCGGCGGCGCGGATCTTCATCAATGTCGGTGGGCGGGCGGCAAGACCGAACATGCCCGGCATCGACCAGGTCAAGGTCCTCGACAACACCGACATGGTCGCGCTCGACCAGGTGCCGCGCCACCTCGTCGTGGTTGGCGGCAGTTATGTCGGGCTCGAATTCGCGCAGATGTTCCGCCGGTTCGGCGCCGAAGTGACAATGGTGGAAAAAGGTCCTCGCCTGGTCTCGCGCGAGGACGACGATGTCTCTGCCTCGATCAAGGACATTTTCGAGCGAGAAGGCATCACGATCCGGCTGGACGCCGAGTGCATCCGCTTCGATCCTTACGGCGATGAAATCCGCGTTGGCCTTCACTGCGCGCGCGAGCCCCGCGACGTCGTCGGCAGCCACGTGCTGCTCGCCGTCGGGCGACGCGCCAACACCGATGACCTCGGCCTGGAGGAGGCAGGAATAGCGCGGGACGCCCGCGGCTTCATCACGGTCGACGATAGACTTGCGACCAATGTCGAGGGTGTCTTCGCGCTCGGCGATTGCAACGGCCGCGGTGCTTTCACCCACACGGCCTATAATGATTTTGAGATCGTGGCGGCCAATTTGCTCGATGGCGAAAGCCGCAAGGTCAGCAACCGTGTGTCAGGCTACGCACTCTTCATCGACCCGCCGCTTGGACGAGCGGGCATGAGCGAGACGGAAGCGCAAAGGGCCGGTCTTCCTGTTCTCGTCGGCACGCGGCCAATGACGCGCGTCGGACGCGCGGTCGAAAAAGGTGAGACGCTGGGATTTATGAAGGTCGTCGCCGATGCCAGGAGCGGCAAGATCCTGGGCGCCGCGATCCTCGGGCCGGGTGGTGACGAGGCCATCCACGGCATACTCGACGCCATCAACGTCGGCACCTCATATCGTGACCTCCAGTGGGCCGTGCCGATCCATCCGACGGTCTCCGAGCTTATACCAACTGTGATCGGCGCGATGCAGCAGAGTGGCTAGGCGATCATTGCGCTCGGGACGAAATCCCGTGTCGGTTAACACGGCATCGTCAGTGGCATTGACCGCGCAATTGGCACATGTGTCTCGCTTCCAACAAATCCTGCAGCGAACGTCGATTGGTCCGAGACCGCGCATATGGTGGTATTCCGGCCGGTAGCAGGGCATGCCGAAAGGTAAAGCGCTGCAGCATCTCGTCAGACAGGAGCCCAAAGTCGGGGCGCGATTTTCTCCGTTCGATCGTCAACGGGAGCCGACAATGGAAGATGGCATCACGGGCAGCCATAAGTCGATCGCTGTGCCGAGATATGGGGTGCTTGTGATTGACAGCCCGCCGCCTTGACGTTCCATCACTTGGCGCACCATCGCCAGGCCGAGGCCTGTTCCGTGACTTTTGGTTGAGAAGTAGGGCTCCCCTGCACTTCGCAGCGTCGCCTGGCTCATGCCGGTGCCTGTATCGGCAACCGACAGGCGGATCGTCGGGTCACGCGCCTCGGCAACGCTAACGCGCTCCTGATCAATGGCGGCTGCAACGACAACCTCGCCGCCGTCCGGCATTGCATCGCGGGCGTTGAGCACCAGATTGAGCAATGCCCGTTCCATAAGATGGCGGTCGACGAAGGCAGGTGGAAGACCGTCGGCAACATCGAACTGAAGGATGATATCGGCAGGCAACACGCTCATCAGGATCGGCTCCAGGGACTTCAGAAGCTGGCGAATATCGACCGCAGCCGGCCGGAGACTCTGGGGGGTGGCAAAATCGAGAAGCTGCCGTGCCAGTACATTGGCGCGGAACGCGCAGAATATTGCAGCGTCGATGCGTGTGACCTGCCTCGGCGTGCCGACCTTCTGACCTTGCAATTCCTCCAAGATCGTGACGATCGGGGTGAGAAAATTGCTGAAATCGTGAACGATCGAGGCGAGCAGCACTCGTGGATCGGTGTCCGGCTGCGCAGTGGTGTCCTCGTCCACTCTGCGATACGGAGACGTGAGGGGCCGTTGTTCGATCATGTCTTCTCCATCGCAGGTAGCCACAAGAACGGCTACCGGCATTTCGACCTGGCGGAGTCTAACCGCGATTTCCTGTCCCGCTTCGCGCATTCTGCTCGTCGATGTAGAGATTTCGCCAATCTCGAACGCAAGTCCATTGCACGATGGTATCCTCTATACTTTTGCATCGGTCGCTCGGATTCGCCGCGCGCGGAAATCCAAAACTGACCAGATGCTTGGAATGATTTTCACATTCGATACCTCTGCTTGTCATACCGCCGACCAATAGTTTTGCGCCTTTATGCGAGTGTGATCCATGTTGCGGTTGCCGCAGATTTCGGTTAGCGTTTGGATTGCGCGATTGCCGCAATATTGGTAGACGGATCCGATGCACAAAACACTCATGATGGAGTGTTTCCAATTGGGTGTGGCGAAAGCCTCGTACGGGTTCGATTCCCGTATCGCGCACGAACATTCGCCCCACTAATCAGATTTCAACTGGCCGGTTCGGAGCCGTCCGCGACACCACCCGCCACAAACGGTCAAGAGCACAATTTCCAAGCGGATGTGCTATTCATCGCGGGGCTTATGGACGGATACCGCGGCCAGATGCAGAAGATAACAGCAACTTGAAGCGCCATTGGCCTTGGGCTGCTGCGGCGAAGCCGGCCGATGCTGAGCCGGCAAGAAGCCGCCGGTGTGTGGCTGCGATCTTGGGCTGGCTATGAGGGTGTGCCAGGCATGCCCATCCCGAGCTAGTGGGCGATGGCCAGCTTTGCCGCCATGTTCACTAAGTCCGGGAGAGAGCGAGCCATCATCTTGCGCATAACCTGGCCTCGGTGTGCCTTCACGGTGATTTCGCTGATACCCAGCTCGAAGCCGACCTGCTTGTTCAGTAGACCGGAGACCACCAGCGTCATCACTTCGTGCTCCCGACGGCTGAGTGATGAGTAGCGATCCCGCAGCGCGTGGATTTCAGAGTCTAGGGCAAGCAATTTCCTACTGCGATCCAGCGCCTGCTCGATGGCGCTCAGCAGCACTTCGTCGCTGAAGGGCTTCGTCAGGAACTCGACGGCGCCGGCTTTCATCGCTTTCACCGTCGTCGGCACGTCGCCGTAACCCGTGACGAAGATGATTGGCATGTCGGTGCGCTCGACGGAGACGAACTGCTGCAGATCGAGCCCGCTAAGTTCCGGAAGATTAACGTCGAGGACCAGGCAGTTCGGAACCAACGGACGAGGACAAGCGAGGAATTCCCGCGCCGACTCGAATGCTTCCGGTTGCCAACCGGCGGATCGGATCAGCAATTCGAGGGACTCGCGCACGGAAACATCGTCGTCAACGACAAACACGATAGGTGTTTCGTGCGACATGGATGCCGACCTCGCTTCATCCCCAGGTGCAATCGCCAAATCTGTATTCATCGCTCCTATCTCCTTGGGATGGCCATAAAATGGCGTGACGTTTAGGGCTTACTGAGCGCCGAACTGAGCGCCTCCTGAAGGGCTGTATCGCTGAACGGCTTGAACAGGCACTCCACGGCGCCCCGCTCCAGAAGACGCGGCCGTACTGCGTCGTCCCGGTGCGCAGTGATGAAGATGATCGGAAACGGAAGACCCCGACGCTCGAGTTCCCGCTGCAGGTCGGGGCCAGTCATCCCGGGCATCGAGACGTCGAGGATCAAGCAACTGGTCTTGTCGACAATATCGGACTCCAGAAACTCCTTCGCCGAGGCGAAAGTCCTGGCACTGAAGCCAAAAGCCTTCAGCAGGTCTGGTAGCGACTCGCGTACGGATTCGTCGTCATCGACAACCGACACGAGTGGATGCGCAACTTTCATGAAATCTCCGTTGAACTCTCGGTATTGCTGGCGACCGGCGCCTGCAGGACGCCGACCTCGTGGACAGGGTTCTCTTCCCTGAAGTACTCGGGGATGGAAAACGAGAATGTGGCTCCGGGGCCGTCGTTGGATGTGGCCCACAGGCGCCCGTGATGGTGCTCGATGATGGAGCGGCTGACGGACAGCCCTATTCCCATTCCATCGCTCTTGGTCGTGTAGAACGCTTCAAAGAGTCGCTCTGTGCCGTCGGGCCCGAAACCGATGCCGGCGTCCTGCACGCTCAGGCGCACATGATCGTCTTCGTCATGTTCGGTCCTGATCCGCATCCGTCTTGGGCGATCGTCGATGCCGCTCATCGCATCCGCACCGTTGCGCAGCAGGTTCATAATGACCTGTTGGAGTTGAACACGGTCGCCGCCGACAGGCGGAAGCCCATCCGCCAATTCGGTGCTCACCCTCACCCCGCTTCGCTGCAAGTCTTCCGAACACAGGGCCATTACCTCTCGCGCTGCCTCGTTCAAATCGATCGGCTCTATGCTTGCCGCCCGCTTGCTGAAGAGCGTACGCAATCGCGTGATCACGTCGGCGGCACGGTTGCCGTCGCGGATAGTGCGACGCGCGGTCTCCCGCGCGACGTCGATGTTCGGCGGTTCGGCAGCCAGCATACGAAGGCAGGTGCCGGCATTGGTTATGATGCCCGACAGCGGCTGATTGACTTCATGGGCAATCGACGCAGTCAACGCTCCGAGGCTCGTGATCCTGGTGACATGGGCGAGGTCGGAACGGGCCTTGCTGAGCGCTTCTTCGGCGAGCCGGCGTTGTGAGATGTCAAGAACTGCACCGATATACTCCAGTTGGCCTGGATCGCCTCGAGACCGATGCGCGATCAGGTGCAGGTGTTTGATCGAGTCGTCGGGCAGGACGATCCGATGCTGGTATTCAAAATCACTTTCACCGCGCGTCGCCCGTTCAACCATATCTGATATCAGGGGCATGTCTTCAGGATGAACTCGGCTGGCGATTAGTTCGAGGGTCACGGGCACGCCCGGATCAAACTGGAAGATGCGACAGAGCTGCTCAGACCACGTTATCTCGCCCGTCGCGACATGCCAGGCAAAATTGCCCATCCGCGCGAGATGCTGACCTTCGGCAAGAAACGCCTCGCTCCGCCTCAGCGCTTCCTCGGTCCGCGAACGTTCGATTGCGATGCTCGCGATGCGCGTCGCATGCGCGATTAGACTTTGATGCTGAGGCGACGGGGTAGCAGGCTGCCGTTGATAGAGGCAAAGTGTGCCAAGGACGCGTCCATCCTTTGCATAAATTGGCGTGCTCCAGACCGATCTCAGTCCGTGGTCCAGAACATGGGTTCGAACAGGAGAGGTGCGCCAGCGTGGATCCGATTCGATGTCCCCCGCGACTACCTGTATCTTCTGCTGGGCTGCTATCGCACAGGGCAATGCGTCGCCGCTAATAGAGAGCCCTGCAATCGGGTCGGTATAGGTGGCAGGAAGCGATGGCGCCACGCTATATTCGATGGTTGGGCCGCTCCAGTCGATTGGGTGGACGTCACAGTAACAGCCGGGGCCAGCCTCCTCGACCATCTCGCACAGGGCGCCGAGAACATCCCGAAGCGGACTGCTGGACGCAATCATCTCCAGCAGATGCTTCTCTCGAGCTAGATTGGTCTCCGCGCGTTTGCGGTCGTCGATATCGGTGTTGACCCCATACCATGCGCCGCGCAATGGGCTGACGCGGAACAGAAGCCATCTATACTCGCCATCAAACCGGCGTAGCCGCGCCTCGGTCTCTCCCTGCTTCCCGGAGGCAATGATAGCCTGCCACGTAGCGGCTAGCCCACTCAGATCGTCCGGGTGGACGGCCACCGTCCAGCCCCAGCCTTGCGCCTGCTCCGCTGAGAGACCGACATAATCGAGATATTGCTGGCTAAGGAATTCGGCTGAGCCATCAGCATGAGCCGACCACGCCAGCGCGGGAATGGCATCGATGGTCAGTTTGAAATTGCGCTCGCTCACCCGGAGAGCTTCCTCGGCGCGCTTCCGGTCGTCGATATCGATGCTCACTCCATACCACTTGACGATATTTCCGGCTTCGTCGCACAACGGATTGGCACGAACTAGAAACCATCGATAAATGCCGTCGAAACGGCGAATACGTGCCTCCGCCTCCCCCGATCTTCCGGATGCTAAAATTGCCTCCCACGTAGCAGTAAGTCCATCCACGTCATCTGGGTGGACTGCTGCTGTCAGGTCCCAGTACTCGGACAGCGCAGTCGTCGGTACCCAATCCTTTGATTGGCCGATCGAGAGGCCCACATAGTGGAGGTAATGTTGGTTGAAAAATGCGAGGGAACCGTCCGGACGTGCCGACCAGGCCATCGTGGGTATAGTGTTGATGATCAGGTCAAGTTCGCGCTCCTTGAGCCGTAAAGCCTCGTCGGACCGCTTACGATCTTCAATGTCGATATTTGTTCCGTACCACCTGACCACGTTGTCTTTGTCGTCGCGCAGCGGATTGACGCGGAACAATAACCACCGGTATTCCCCGTCAAAGCGTCTCAACCGCGCTTCCGCTTCTCCAGGCTTCTCGGACGCCCGAATGGTTTGCCAAGTAGCAGCCAGTCCATCCCGGTCGTCGGGATGGACCGCATCCGTCCAACCCCAACCCTCGGCATGTTCGGAGGAAAGGCCGACATAGTCGAGGTAGTGCTGGTTGAAGAACTCTGCCGAGCCGTCGGTCCGCGCTGCCCAAGCCAGTGCGGGTATTGTGTCGATTGTCAGCTTGAAGTTGCGCTCACTTGCAGCGAGCGCCTCCTCGGCACGTTTGCGTTCGTCAATGTCGACAAGCAGGTTGTACCAGCGGACGATGCAGCCGGTCGCATCCCGAACCGGAAGGCCGCGAGACTGAAACCAGCGATAGACGCCGTCGAAACGTCGCGCACGGACTTCGAAATCGAAGGGCTCGCCCGTCTCAATCGATCGGGTGAAGAGTTTGATGGCGCGAGGAAGATCCTCGGGATGACACGCATCGCCGGTTCCCCACCGCTTTAGCTCCTCTAACGTCCTGCCGAAATATTCGCGGTTCTGCTTGTTGATGAATTCGACTTCGCCAGCTGCGCTGTGAACCCCGACCAAGCCGGGAATGCCGTCTACGATCAACTGAAAATCAAGCTCGCGCTCACGCAGGGTCGCCTCTGCCCGCCGAAAGGCATCTACGTCCGTGCCCACTCCGCACCATTTTATAATCCGCCCGGCGTCGTCGCGCATTGGACTGCAGTGAATGACAAACCAACGGCATTGGCCGTCGTCGCGCCGCAGGCGCGCTTCAATTTCGCCGGGTTCGCCGGACGCTAGAATCGATCGCCAGCGTTCTAGCACCGTGGGCAAGTCGTCCGGATAGATCGTGGCCTGCCAATCCCAACCATGAGCTGCGTCCAGACTGAAACCGGTATAGTCGGACCAGCGGCGATTGGCGAAGTCGATATGCCCGTCGGGCCGCGCAGTCCACACCATGGCCGGTAGAGCGTCGAAGGCGCGGCCGAGATCGATCTCCATTGCCATCCTTTCGCGTGTGTCTGCGCGTGCACGAGCATGCGTCTTGCCAATGTAAACGTCTATTGTGCCTTGGTGTCGGTTTTGCGCGTTAGACAAGCATGCGCCATTCCACCAATACAAACGTATCGCGTGGTCGCTTTGCGGTAAGACCATCGGCAGATTCCTAATCTCTAGGTCACAGATTCGATTCCTGTCGGGATCACCAATAATTTCAGCCGGTTAGGTAGTGCCAGTGCGGCCACCTGCACCCCATCCCAAGGGCTACTCAGCGGCGGCGTGTAGCTCAGATCCAAATCGCTCATCTGTTCGACGCTCATCCGTGATGGCCGAAGTACACCTTCACGTGCCGGTGGGGGACGGGAGCACAACTCTCGTGCTTCCAAGCGATGTGCCGTTGCACGACCTCGGATTGCTCCGCACTACCTGCCGCTTGTCCTGCTTATCAAGACCGGCATGCCGTCCTGTTGCACAACGCGGACACCCCAGCCGTCTGCGGGCACTGCGCCTCTATTCCTGCCCAGCGTCAGAGCTGCAAACCAGAGGAAGACCAATGGGGCAGGCCCGACGTTGACGGACCGGTGCGCCCAATCGGGGGCTATGAACGCGCAGACGCCGGGAGCCATGGCAACTGACATGACTTCGCGATCTCGGAACTGGAGCAGCAGGATTCCTTGGCCGGCTTGCGTATAGTAGAATTCAGCCCTGTCTCGACGCGCATGGAAGTGGCCCCGGGTCATGTAGAATTCGGCCGCGCGAGGCGATGAAACAATTTGAGCAGCGTTGGCACCTCGGCGCGCACCTGCTACGGACTCGCGCTTGCCCAATCTCGAAGAGGCAACCGCTATAACCGGAATGGGCGATCCTATCGCCGCGATCGAACTGTTTGGCGAGGCATTTCCTGTCGTTGCGCTGAAGGCGGGAGCCGGCGGCGCGTGGCTCAAAATGTTTGGAACACTTCGAAGAAGGTTCCGGATGTGGACACCACCGGCGCCGGAGACGCCTTTAACACTGGCTTCATCCATGCTTGGCTCTCAGGCGAGAACGCGCAAACCTGCCTCGCCGCGGGCGTTACGTTCGGCAGCCTCGCCCTTCAGGCGGCGGGTGGAACGGCCATCCTGCGCGACCCGGAGCAAGGGCTGATTACCTGAAGCCAACCTGGTTCGGGCACATCAATCTGGTCGAGATGCGCTCCCTATCTCGAATCGCGCGACACCTTGATGGCGAGCTCGCTGACCAATTCCTCGACTGTCGCTCAAGAAGGAGAGCTGATTCAAATGGGATGCGTACTTTCGAGATGGCCGTCAGCATGTCTCTCAACTAGATCTTGTGTATCGCGAGGCTCGGCCGTCATATATTGATCGCTTGCCCAAGCGTGGCCAGACACAGTCTTGGTTAACAACCCGTTATTCATAGCCCAAACTGCAGCTTGAGTCCGGTTGCGGACCCGAATCTTTCGAAGAATCGTCTTCACGTGCACCTTCACCGTTGCGTCGGCGATATGAAACTTACGCGCGATGATTTTATTAGACTTACCTTCAGTTAAGCAACCGAGAACACATATTTCGCGAGGCGACAGCATCGAGAGGACGCGCTCCTCATGCTCCGGGATAACGCCAGGATTGCTTGGATTTTTTTTATGTTCAGGTTCCAGATTTTGCTTCACAGACGGTAAAAATGGCAACGCCTCCGCAGGCAATATGGATTGTCCAAGCAACACTAATTCAAGAGATTTGATGAACGTGTCGTAAGCGGTGAATTTTGTCAAATAAGCATTTGCACCGGAACGAAAAGCTGAGACGACATCGTCCAATTGATAGTGATCAGCCAAAACAACTACATGGCTATCAGGATAATTTTCCTTGAAATCTGCAATTTGTTCAAATCCAGAACTGGCATCGGAGCAATCGACATCAATTATAAGCAAGATAGGCCGGCATTGCGGCAACGGTTTGAGAAGGAGGTCGTGAACAGAATCTGCTGAGAAAGCAATACGAAACTTCGATTTATCTAGGATCCGAATTAGGCTCTCTCGGAGTAATCCACTCGGTCCGACAAGTAACGTCAAAAAGGATTGTCGTCCCATCGGTAGCCTCCCCTGGTACACTAGTTAACAACCTATGACACTTATGAGGTACTCTTGTTTGGTTCTCCATGCGGCTGCAAAAATGGTATTTAACCGTATTACCTTACGCCGCGAACGCCGAATTTCAAAATACCTCATTAGGAGTAGATGGCCGGCCCAAGGTTCTCACTGCGCCCGCCCGGACGCACGTCACGCATTAGAAGGAGGCGTTGTTTAGTTTGGTTTAGTTTAGTTTAGTTTAGTTTAGTTTGGTTTAGTTGAGGGAACAAAGGATCGCAAACCGGCGCGCTTTCAACCAAGAAACCGGTCCGACAGTGCTGCCTCAGGTTTTCCGACGTGACCGCAATTGATAGTCCATAGATCGCGCCTCTATGGTCAGGGCGATTTCTTGCATGAGCGCCAGCGCGTCAAAGCCGGGCCATTCGGACCGCTGGCCGACAATCTGGTGACCGGCGACTATGTCCGCAGAACGGCGGCCATGCCACTGCCGCCGCAGATCGACGGCTTGCCGATCGGCGCCACCCGGGGTGGCGACGCCAGCTGCTGGGCCGAAATGCGCCGCGACCTGGCGGCATTCTCGGGTCTTCTTGCCCGGCCATACGCTGGGCAATGGGATATTCCCAGGGCGCCCATGGCAGCTATTCCAACGTCGCTTGCTGAACCCAAAGAGCGCCGTGATGTGGTCGATCCGCACCGACGCGGCAACTGCCGGCGAGGCCGTGAAGCCTTCCTCGCCACGCACGTTCTGTCTTTCCGCGCCTGCTACGCCTGCTACAATGTCAGCGATGCGGCGCTCGACAAGGCGATGGCAGCGGCCGGCGGCTGGGTGCCGCTCGACCCACGACTGCTCTGGCCATACAGCTCAGTCCCAGACGAGGAGGTCGCGATGCTGGCCGAGGACGCCCGCATGGCCTTCCCCGAATGGTGATAGCGACTATCGATTAGATGCAACCGTCCAAGGCCTATGAGTTTACGAACTCGACCGGCGCGATGGAGCTCAACGACTACGCCCGCGGCAACGATCCTTTCAACGCCGGCTCATCCACGCTCGCCAGAAAGAGACAGGCTTCAAGGTGCAGTTTATCCACCTGTCTCTGTTGGCGACCGCGGCCCTCGCGCGATGTCGCTTCTCGCTAGCTCCTTCAGGTCACAAAGAATGCACCTGCCGTAAGCGACAGACCTGGAGAAAGCGTGGCGAACTGTGTTTGAGATGCGCCGCCGGCCCCGTCGCTGTCGAAGGAGAGCGCTCCAGTCGAACTGTTGTAGATGATGTGGTCGGAACTGTCATGCGCGGCTGTACCAGCAAAGAAAGCCGCGGATGGAAGCCCTCCCAAATGAAGCCCGGCAAAAATGGCGTCGTCGAGGCGGATCTTGTCTTGGTTGAAGTCGGTAATCCTGTCGACATTGCCGTTACCAAGGGCGCTATTGAAGACGAAAGTGTCGTTGCCGCCGAAGCCGCTCAACTTATCGGCACCGCCGCCGCCGTTGATGACGTTGGCGCCGGCATTGCCCTGGATGGTTTGGGCCAACCCGTTGCCGGTCAGGTTGATTGCCGTGGTGCCGGCGTCCTTTGTGGTGCCAAGGACTTCAATCGACGAGCCGGCCGAGAGAGCATAGCTCACGGAAGCCCACACCCTGTCTTGACCTTGGCCAGAGGACTCGACCACCTTGTCGCCGGCATTATCGACGTAGTACTCATCGTTGCCGCCATAGCCGATCATCGTGTGGGCGCCGGTTTCCCGAAGTACATCGGCGCCGCTGGTGCCGTACAAAGTGCCATCGCTGGTGCCGCCGGGAGGAAGGACAGTCCCGGTCCCAGACCCAGTCTCGGTCCCGATCGCGCCAGTGGTTGGGGGAGTGACGTTGGCACCTGTAACGGTGTCGCCGCTGCCTGCCTTCTGATACAGCTGGATCTCATCGACTTGCATCTGCATCGACGAGGGAGTCGAACTATTGAGAGCCGTGTGCCATCCGGCCGCGTTCGAATTCGCGACCTGATTGCTCATGATCAGCTCCATCGGTTGATTCGGAATCTGCGCCTCTGCGCTGGTCACTTGCGCCATCTGCTTCCCGTCGAGATACCAGGTGATCGACTTACCAGGATCCCAGTTGATGCCGTATGTGTGGAAGCCGGCCGTGAGGTCGACGCCGCTGTCGACGACGCCACCGTCTACCCCTGACGGCCCGTGGAGGTGGTAGGAGAACGCTTGGTTTGCCGGTCCCGAACCGGTGAATCCACCCTCCTGTATATCGATCTCAAAATTGTCGCCGCTGCTGCCGGCGCCTTTGCCGGGCATCAGCCAGAGGGCTGGCCAAGCGCCGTCGCCGCTCGGCGCCTTCATGCTGATCTGAAGGTAGCCGCCATTGAATTCGAAGTTGCCATAGCTGCTGACGACGCCGGACGTGACAGGGAATGTATATGCCGACCCCTGAGCCACGCCGTTGACGGGCTGTTTGATTGCCGTGAGATTCAACAGCCCGTTGCCCACCTTATCTTGGCTCGGCATATTGTATTCGGCATTAAACCGGTTGCCCATCCCACTTCCGCCCGATCCATTGCTGTCCCACGGCCAGCCGTTGGCGGCATTGCTGGTGATGTAGGTATGCCAATCGCTGTCGAGTGCCGTACCGGAGAAGTTATCCTCGAAGACGAGGTCGCTAGAGGCAAAGCCTGTGGGTGCGGAAAGAGCCATTCCGTGATCCTTCTTTGGCGTTGAAAACAGGAATTCCACGCCGCGCATCGCCAAGGCGCGCGACAAATCGCATGCCCGCTATTGGGCACCGCGAACGGATTTCAAAGTAGCGGAGATTTGGAAGTCCTCGCCCCGACATTATTGTCGAGCGAGCTTAACGCTGAACTCGCCATCGAAGGTGAGTTGTCGACGGGAATGCCCATCAGGCCCTCCCTTGAATCGGTGGGCGCGCGCGCAAGGTGTTCAACGGTTCGAGCCGCAGCCGAATTGAAGTCGAGCGCAGCTCTTTGGCGGAGGCACCGCCAAGCTTGCCGTTCAGTAAAAGCACGGTAAATCCTTAGTTAGTTGCGCTTTTCTTGTTTTCATTCCACCCGCGCCCTAAGTAAAACGCAGGCATTTCCGCTCTGTGATTTATACACACATCGTCTTGTACCACGTGAATGGATCATTCGTGGACGATGTACGCAAGCCAAGCGACCATTTGCGGCGAGAATGAGGCTAGGCGAAAACTTATTAACAGCTTCTAATATATCCGGTGCGTCGAACAACCACACCGAAACAGCCTTCCGGACGTCCTTCGAAAACCGTGTCCGTCGGTTAAAATGTCGCTGTTTTGGGGGCCTGTGGTTCGAGCGGGTCGTTCGCATAGAGGTCGTCGAAAAGCACGGCCGGGCTGCGTGGCGGATGGGCCGTCGGGCTTGGGCCGGAGCTGCCGGCCCGGATGTTCGACCGGCCATTTGCGCGGCCGATGCGCCGGCCCAGGTCCGCTGTTGCGGTTCGACTAAGCTCCAGTCTCTACACGTGTTGCTGAGCGACGTCGCCGGCGGCACGGCGGCGATGTCCGCATCATCCGTTTTCAATGATCGAAGGTGGAAGGCTGGCACCGTTATCGAGCGTACCCTACAGCACCGGACAGGCTGTTCAATCGCAACGCATCGAACAGCGCCAAAACCTGCAACCGCATCCAAGGGGAGTACGATCGCTTACGCGGCTTGTTGAAATGGCTAATACATGGCCCTAGGCGCGAGGGAGCTTTCTCGCCGCAGGACGGCCCCGAATTTGAACCGCGCAACCAGTCGCCAAGGCTCCACCTCGTGGCCAAGTGCCAACCGGTTAGCGTGCTCTTTCGCTGCATCGTCATCTATGCAGGCTAGGTTGCGCACCCATGAATTGGCCGTGTTCCTTCAGAATGCAGAGCCGATAATGCGGCATCGCTTGTCCCTGATCGGCGACAACATTCTACCAGCAGCGTCGCTGTGGAACGCGAAGAGTTTGGTTCTTTCTTATGAGCTACCTCAGATGGGCCGCGTGCTTTAAGGTGCCCCCCGGAAGCTTCGCAGCCGGCGGCTTGACGGCATCGAGAGTGTCGTTACATTTGTAATGACTAGGTTTTGTTTTTATCCGGTTGCGCCCACTTTCTGAGGTGCGCGGTTCGCACCCTGCGTGCAGCCCGGGGCAAGGGAGGAACTCTAGAACTCTGGAGCGACCTCAAGGCGGACCGGTGCCGACCTAAGATTCGTTCATTCCCAAAATGTGAAGTTCGATCAACAGGGACGACTTAGGATTCCCGTTCTGGAGCTGGCCTTAGGGCCATGCAGAGAGCTGGTTGTTTTCATTCAAAGTCACAAGCAATTATTAGGTCGAAGCATTCGAAGAGGCAACTTAATCTGGCTCAAGCACACTGAGATTGGCAGAGATGATGTCAAGTAATGACCTCTATACCGGAAAAGATTATGCCGCTGCCAATCCGACCTGGCATGACGAAGACGGCGGTGTCAAGGCCGCCAGCATCGCCAAGATCGTGCGCGCCAACAATATCAGTTGCCAGAAAATCGTAGACACAGGTTGCGGGACGGGAGGCGTTCTGAAAGCCCTCCTTCAGCACGATATCTTCCGTGACTCAACGGCCATCGGCTACGATATCGCTCCCTATGCTATAAATTTTGCCAAACAGCGAGAAAGAAACAACCTAAGCTTTCACTGCAGTGACTTCCTGCAAACCAACGAAAACTACGATCTTCTTTTGTGCATCGATGTTTTCGAGCACGTCGATGACTATATGGGCTTTCTTCGAAGGCTCAGAGGACGTTCGAAATACTATGCATTTCATATTCCTCTCGACATTAGTATCGTCGGCCTTCTGCGCGGTCAGCACCTTAAGCAACGCAAGGAGGTCGGTCACCTGCATTACTTTGATCAGGCAACAGCTCTAGCGACTCTGCGCGACACGGGCTTCAAGATTATTGACGCACAGTACACTAGGACGGCGGAAGATATCCTGCAGATCCATCCCGAATGGCGAACCACGACAGCCATCCTTGGTAACGCCGCGCGGCGCATTGTCCGGACTATTGCCGGAGAGGACCTGTCGGTGCGCTTACTCGGCGGCGCCTCACTGATGGTCCTCACTAGCTGAGGTGGTGTTAGGCGCGCGTCAGAACAACCGACTCCAAGTGGCGGCAAGGGAGATGTTTGATCCCAGGCTTTGATGGGGCATCCTTGTGTTCCGAATCAAAGGATGCGCTATGGGCCAGGTTCTGCATGGGAGCGCCACGACGACAGAGGCGGTCCGTCGAGCGATACAGCATAGTCAAGAGAGCCTGAGGACGCTGGCCAGGCGCTACGGGATCAACCAAAAGACCGTGACGAAGTGGAAGACGCGGACTTCGGTCGCCGATCTTCCGACTGGTCCGAAAGCGCCGCGATCGACGGTGCTCTCGGTCGAGGAGGAGGCGGTCATGGTCGCTTTCAGGCGCTATACGTTGTAACCGCTCGGGTAGCTCTTGAACTTCTTCTTCGCCGGCTTGTCGCCTTCGACATTCCGGCAGGCGGGCGCCTGCACGAGAAGGCCACCACCGCCATCTCGAGACTTCCTGCTGCGGCTGATCGCGGCCGTCCCTTACAAGATCCACACCGTGCTCACCGACAACGGCATTCAGTTCACCACCCCCGGCGCCGGAGGGTCGGCAGTGCCGCTGATCAAGGAGGCGATCGCAAAGGGCGAACGCTTCTGGGCCATGCCTTCGAACTGGCCTGCGCCAGGAACGACATCGAGCACCGCACGACCAAGGCCAAGCATCCATGGACCATCAAGGACGCCACCGTCAAACGCTTCTACTACGAGAAACACGACCAACTCCGCCGGCATCTCGCCGACTTCATCGCGGCCTACAACTCGGCCGAAGACTCAAGGCCCTCAAGGGTCTCACACCCTACGAGTTCATCTGTAAGTCATGGGCCACTCAGCCCGAGCGCTTCCACACTCAATCCGCTCCACCAGATGCCGGGACTCAACATCTAGGGGCATAGACCGTCGCGACGCAGCTTCGGGGCGCCGGAGATTCGGTCGACAGTCGGAATGCCGAAGCTCACGATGTGCGAGTGGTTATCCAGATGAAAGGAAGTCGCCAGCAATGGAATGGAACCGTTGTTTCCGCTCTTCGAAAGCGATCACTTGTGGCTCCTCCTGCGATCGTGATCGGCGTGCCTGGTCGCTGCGAAAAAATGCAACGGTTGGCTTCAGCCCGCCTTTCAGTGCCATGGTCGGTTGCCAGCCCAATTCGGCTTTGGCGAGGGATATATCGGGTCGGCGTTGTCTTGGATCGTCGCGGGGTAAGGGCAAATTGACGAGTTTTGACGACGAGCCGGTTTCAGCGAGCACCAGTTCCGCAAGCTCTCGAATGGTGAATTCCCCATCATTTCCAAAATTGACTGGTCCCGTGAATGAAGCTCGACTGTCCATGAGGCGTACAAGACCATCTATTAGGTCATCAACGTAGCAGAATGAACGAGTCTGGTTGCCGTCACCGTAAAGCGTAATCGGCTCGCCGCTGAGTGCCTGAACAATGAAATTGGAAACAACTCGACCGTCAGCCCGATGCATCCGGGGGCCGTATGTGTTGAAGATGCGCGCAATCTTGATTTCAAGGCCGCACTGTCGGTGATAATCGAAAAATAACGTTTCGGCGCAACGCTTTCCCTCATCATAGCAGGACCGAGGACCAATGGGGTTCACATTGCCCCAATAATCCTCGGTTTGAGGATGAACCGCAGGGTCGCCATAGACCTCACTTGTTGAAGCCTGCAGAATTCGGATTTTGAGCCGCTTGGCGAGGCCCAACATATTGATCGCGCCTTGCACCGACGTTTTTGTGGTCTGCACCGGATCGTGCTGGTATTGGATGGGCGATGCAGGGCAGGCCAAGTTGTAGATTTCGTCAACTTCGACGTATAAGGGAAACGTGATATCGTGGCGCAGAAATTCAAAGCGCGGGTTCGCGTGTAGATGTTCAATATTGTACTTGGTTCCCGTGAAGAGATTGTCGACGCAGAGAATCTCATGACCATCGGAGAGCAGTCGATCTATTAGGTGGGAGCCCAGAAAGCCGGCTCCTCCGGTGACCAAAACGCGTTTGCGACTCTCATAAATCCGTGGCATGTGAATCTCCTTGCGAAATGAATAGGCTGACGCTGCATTGTGCCAGTAGCGGCGAGAGTCACGTCCTGGACGTAACGCCCTTTCGTTCCGTGGCTATCTTTGGACCCTGCGAGATGGCGGCCCGTGCCCGTGCCTGCGTGTAAGCAATTGAAGTAGTCGCCAATCCGACAAAGATGGCGAGCGCCTGACCGATCTTGCCAGTCGCTGCGTATTCGAGGATGGAGCGCCCCAGAGTAAGGACGTAAAGCCGCTCGGAATCCAGCCCGTCCTTAGTCCCCGCTAAGCCTACGAGTGCCGCTTTGGAGGTCCCCTCCATGCGGCACCGATGGAGGAAATACTTCCAGGTCGTGCGTTCCGCTGTAACCACATGGCGAACGCTGGCCTCGGGTTTGTATATCCATACGCCTCCTATTTTTTTTGTGGCGCGGATACAAAACTCGGTGTCGTCGCATGTATTGGCTGAGCCCCTACCGCCGCCGATGCGTCCCATTTGACCGGCAAACCCGCCGCAGCCATGCAGCACTTCGGCGCGCACAGACATGTTCGCGCCTATCACATTACGCACTTCGCCACCATTTCGTACCCGCATTCCGCGATAGGTGCAGCCGATGATCCAGTTGAATTCAGGCGGGAACCACCAGGGCCGAGGTTTGCGCCATAGAGGCTCAATGCGTCCGCCGACGCCAAGCACGCGCGGATCGGCGTAGGGCACCAGCAACTCTTCTAGCCAGCGCTCATCGGCGATCGCATCGTCGTCGAGAAATGCCACGACCGGTGCGGTTGCCAATCCGGCACCCGTGACGCGACCGCCGCACAGTCCACCCACGTTATTGTTAGGTGTGACGACGATACCCTCGATCTCGCGCCGGGCTCGCTTCAAGAGAGCCTTATTGTTGTCGACGACGAGAATGATCTCGCGGGCAGGGCTGGTCTGTTTGCGCACCGACGCGATAGCCGCGTTCAAATCGTCCCAGCGATCGAGTGTGTAGGCGCAGATGACAACCGACGCATCGATCATGGCTGCTGGTTCCTTTCGCGGGCCTGTTGAATTGCGGCTGTTACGACGATATTGCGCGGGGCGCGCGTTTGGGTGCTGGCGGACCCGACCGCACGCTTCAACTCGTCCCAGCGGTCGAGCGTGCGCGCGCAGATCACGACGGAGACTTCGGTCATGGGACTTCCCGGATGGTTTCTGAGACCCGGCGGGTCTCGCGGGTCTGCGCCGCCTGGGCCGTCGCGGCTTTGAGAATGTTCCAAATCGCGCTTCCGTCGTTGCGGATATCGAACTGGTCGTGTTCGTCGACGGGATAACGTCCGCTGTCCTGCCGGGATACCAGCCGCCACACCATCCAGCCGGCGCAGTTGCGATCACGCGTCAGCGTGTCGAGCCACATGGCGTAAGCTGCAGCCACGTTCTGATTGGATCGGGCATAGCCGAATTCCTCCAGAAGCACCGGCTTCTTGGCGCGGGCGGCCAGCTGGCAGAACTCGGGGATCATCTCGTTGAATTGCTGAACCGTCAGCTTGTTATAGAGCGGGTAGCCGTGCCAGGTCCCGAAATCGAGAGTTGGGATCGTCAAATCGGCTAGCTTCGGGTCGAGAATGTTGGCATGCCCTGAGCTGAGAAGGTGATTGGAATCGAGGGACTTGACGTAAGCCGACATTTCGCCAGTCCAAGCCAACCGCAAAGCCTCAGGCTGCGCATTGCCTTCGTTCATCAGCTCCCAGGCCATGATGGTCGGATCATCCCGGTAGGCGCGCCCGGTGAGCGGGTTGACTCGCTGCACGACGTGGCTGACCCAGGTCCTGTAGTCGCGCTTCGTGCGCGGATCCTGGAAGAAAAACTCCGACTTCTCTTTGCTGAGGTCGGTGTTGTACTGGCTCTGCACGCCTGGGGCGTCCCGGCTCCCATACCAGGCCCGCATCTGCTGGGCGCCGCCTGTGAAGGCCCAGAAATCCAGGACGGCGATGATCAGCCTCAGGCGTCGCTTGCCGGCCTCGGCGATGAGGAAATCAACCTTCTGCATGCCGTTGGCGCCGTCATTGATCGCCATCTTGTTTTGGCTCGGGTCCCAGTAGAGCAGGTACGTGCCCTTGACCGCGAGATTGCTGGCTTCGCCTTCAAGCCGCCAATCCCAGATCGTAGGATTGCTTCCGTCGAGCGACCCAATCACCGGCTGGAGGAAGGTGCGGACCACATTGGCGCCCATCGCCACCGCGTCGTCGAGAACGCGGGTGACCTCATCCGGCGACCCGTAGGTCAGATAGTGGTTGTTTACGCCGGTCACGAAGAACGGCCTGCCGTCCAAGGTGAAGTTCGTTCCGGAAGTCTTGATGAAGGACGTTGCCGACGGATCATCCGCGGCGCTCGCGATTGCCGGAACGGATACGAACGCGAACACGAGCGCACACAACCACGCCCTGCGCAGTCCGTATTTCGCCCGTTGCCATTCGATAATCATCCCTCCACATGACCCTTGCCGGAGGCACAGCACAAGAACCCCGAAGGATTACCTCCTCTGACCTCGCACAGCCCGGCGTCGTTCGGGCATAGTGGTGCTTGGCCGCTTCCAGCCGCTCGAGTATGGACCCGTGCTGTCAGGCATCTCCCAATCAAGTGCTCGGCTCCCCGCATGGCGAGCCCCCCGCAACCGCAGTAGGTGGAGACCATCCTCGCGTTACCGCTTTCCATCTGCCGCCTTTGGCTCGCCGGCCCGCGGCGGAGTCCAGTGTAGGCGGATCGCCTGAGGTGGTTCTCGTCAAAGCTGTGAGGTGGCGTCCTTTTGAAATCCGCCGTGAGAACAACAATGCGCATTTGCCTGAGTCTCGATCCGTCCCGGCTACTGCGGTGGCACCTCTGGCTGGCAGAAGCGCTTGCTGAGGTGCCCGGCAACGAAGTCTCCTGCGCTTTGGCGGCCAATAGTCGCCCGCTGCCGTTAACCTGCCGCCTGCTGCTCGAACTCGAACGGCTGGTCTATGGCTTTCGCGGGAACGGCGCCATCGACCCCGTCGAGGCGGCGCTGCGGTGCCTGCCGCCGCCTCCGGCCGACCAAGTGGATGTATTGATCGATTTGAGCGGGGCAGAATCGCTCCCGGCGGGGCGGCGCGTGCTCACCCCGATCTTCAACGGCGCACCCGGCGAGATCGGAGTCGTGGCGGCCTGGGTGAATCATCAGGATCTTCTCGTCGACCTGCATGACACGGCGCGCCCGTTGCGGCCGTGGACGGCGCGTCCGGCCAGTGGAGACCGTGAAGTGTTGGCAGCGAGGCTCGACAGCGCCCTTTCCTGCGCTGTGCCGCTGATCCTCAAAGCCCTGTGCGAGGAAACCGGTTCAACTGCGTCTGGTATCCCCGGTCCACGGACGGCGGTGCCCTCGTTTGGCGCGCTCTCGGCGCTTGCAAGGGCGACCGGCACGGTCGCATCGAAGGCGATCGGGCTTTTGGACGTCCTGGCGAGGGGCGGCAGCATGTGGGGGATTGGATGGCGCTTCGATGAAACGGCGAGCTTGCTCGACAAAGGCGAAGCAGCCTTCCGGGTGCTCACCGGAAATGCCGACAGCTACCTTGCCGACCCGTTCCCGTTCCGGCACCAGGGGCAGGATTTCATCTTTGTCGAACAGTACCTCTACTCGAAGAACCGGGGGTGCATTGCGGTCGTGACGGTGAACCTGGACGGGACAGCCGGCGCATCCCGGATCGTCGTGGAGGAACCGCATCACCTCTCGTACCCGTTCGTGTTCGAGCAGGATGGGCAGATCTGGATGATCCCCGAATCGGGGGCGGCCAGGAATGTCAGCCTCTACAGGGCAGTGGAATTCCCTTACCGGTGGAGGCGGGAGGCCTGCCTCATGGAAGGCATTGAGGGCTACGATACCACGCCGCTCTGGCATGCGGGCGGCTTTTGGTTTTTCGTCAGCCCAAGGCTGTGGAGGTCCACGTCTTGGGATGTCCTCAGCCTCTACCGTGCCGAGAGCCTGACCGGGTCTTGGACGCCCCACGCCGCCAACCCCGTCCTGCTCGATGCCAGGCTCAGCCGCCCCGCAGGCGCCGTCATCCGACATGGCGGACGCACGCTACGTCCGGTCCAAGACTGCGCGCGCGGTTATGGCGGCGCGGTGACGTTCTGCCAGATCGATGCGCTCGGGGCGTCGGAGTTTGCCCAGACCCCGGTCGGTCGCATTTGGTCCGGAGCGTTGGGGTGTCACACCTACAACCGCCGCTCTGGCTTGGAGGTGATCGACCTATTCGGGCGTATCCGGGGTTTGCGAGAGGTCACGACCTCGTATCGTTTGCTGGCACCCGACGCGTCGGTCCCGGAACCGCGTGGGGTCTCGGGACCGCGTGGGCAGTCCCTCTCTTGGCCGGTCTCGTCCGGGTTAGCTCCCCGCAGCCAGGCGGTCGAGCGCGAGGTTCCCCGTTTGCGAAGGGTCGGGCGCGCTCGACCCTTCCCGAGCACAGAATAAGCTCGGAAATCACGGCCGAGTGAAGGAGCGAGCCCACGTTCATTCCTTCGCGTCGGCGACCTTCACTGCCTTCTGCACGGCTCGCTCGGTAGAAATTGTCGCTTGCGAGCTCGTGCCGGCCGCGGGTCAATGTCCTTGCTGGGGTTGAAGGTGGACTCAGAGGTCTAAACGGGTTTGGTAACGCTGCCAATTCAGCTGCTGAAGGTGATCGGTGCCGCTGCCGTACAATCCACGCCGGTCGTATGGCTGGAAATACCTGAAGGGATACCCCAAAAGAGCTAATCATCTATTTTCTTTTCCTAACCATCTATCGTTCTTCCATTTCAGATGTGCATCAGTAATCGTTGCACAACAAAATAATATTAAGGGGTCACAAGCGCACCAATCTTCTTTGATTTAATCTTCATTTCATTATGGCCGGGGAGTCCGCATATGGTTGGATCAATCACGTTCGTGGATGTGGCGGTCATTGGAGCTGGCGGCTGCGGCTTGTCGCTGGCGGCGCATTTGCGCGCGCGCGATGTGGAGCACCGGATTTTCGGGGAGCTCATGGGGTCATGGAAGCACAATATGCCCCCCGGATGGGTCCCATCGTACGACCTCGAAGCGCTGCCATGAACGCCGGGCTCTCCAGCATTCTCGCCCCCGTCGGTGCCACATCGCCGCCTGACCTGATTAATTTCGCGCTGCGGCGATCGCTGACTCTGCCCCGAGTCAGCTTCGTCGTCCCGACGCTCAATGAAGCCGAGAACCTCCCTTGGCTTCTGCCGCGCATCCCCAACTGGGCGCATGAGATCATTATTGTGGATGGTCATTCGACTGACGATACGGTCGCGGTCGCGCGTCGCCTGCGCGAGGACGTGAAGGTTGTCATGGAGCCCCGTCGGGGCAAGGGCGCTGCACTGCAAGCGGGATTCCTGGCCGCCACAGGCGACATCATCGTCATGCTGGACGCCGATGGCTCCATGGTCCCGGAGGAGGCGATCGTTTTTGTCAGTGCGCTGATGGCCGGCGCGGATCTCGTTAAGGGTTCACGCTTTATCCAGGGCGCCGGCACCGGTGACATGTCGCTGTTCCGGATGTTGGGCAACAGGGGGCTGACCCTGTTCGTGCGGCTGCTCTATGGCGGTTGGTTCTCCGATCTATGCTACGGATACATAGCCTTCTGGAGCAAGCACGTCGCCACGCTGAACTGCGATTGCGACGGGTTCGAGATCGAGACCCTCATCAACGTGCGAGCCTTGAAGAACCACCTCAATATCGTCGAGGTGGCAAGTTTCGAGGCTCCGCGCATCAGCGGTGTGAGCCATCTGCGCGCCCTCCCGGACGGCTGGCGCGTCCTCAAAACCATCCTGCGCGAGAGGGTGCACCCACAGCACAGGCGGAGCGCGACGGCCTGTGATGGCGGTGGACAAACCCGATGCGAATCCTGATGGTTGCCGCCCGCTGCTATCCTCTCATAGGCGGCATCGAAACTCACATCCAGGAAGTCGGTGCCCGCTTGGTGGCGCGTGGCCACTCGGTCGACGTGCTCACCACCGATCCCTCGGGGGAGTTGCAGGTTGAGGAGGAGATGCGCGGCATGCGCGTGCGGCGCGTGCCGGCCTGGCCGAGGGAGCTGGACCTCTATGTTGCGCCCGGCATTTATACCGCGATCCGGCGCGGGGCTTGGGATCTGATCCATTTCCAAGGTTACAACACCTTCGTGGCGCCGATCGGGCTGCTCGCGGCCGTCCGAGGGGACCTGCCGTTCATCCTGACCTTCCACAGCGGCGGGCATTCCTCCCGGCTGCGCAACGCCGTGCGCGGCACACAGCACGCGCTGCTCCGGCCGCTGGTGGCCCGGGCCGCACGGATGATAGGCGTCTCCGAATTCGAAGCCGACTTCTTCAGCGTGAGGATGGGCGTGCCGCGGGAACGGTTTGTCGTTATCCCGAACGGCGCCGCGATGCCAGCCGGGAGCCCCGGCATCAAGGTCGATCCACACCTGATCGTCTCGGGCGGCAGGCTGGAGCGCTATAAGGGCCATCACCGGGTGATTGGGGCCTTGCCCGAACTGATCCACAGGGTACCGGACGTGCGACTGCACATCGTCGGAACAGGTCCGTACGAGGGAGAGTTGCGGCGCCTCGTCGCGACGCTCGGCCTCGAGAAGCGGGTCACTATCGAAGCTATCCCCGGATCCGAGCGGCAGGAAATGGCAGACCTTCTGGCGAGCGCCGCGCTGTTCGTGCTGTTCAGCGACTACGAAGCCCATCCGGTTGCCGTCATGGAAGCCCTGTCGCTGCGCCGTCCGGTCCTTGTCAGCGACACGTCCGGGCTGCGGGAGCTGGCCGCCAATGGCCTATGCAGGGCGATTCCGCCCGACGCCGGTCCGAAAGAGCGGGCCGCCGCCATGGCCGAGGAGCTGAGGGCCCATCGGGAGGTCCCGGATTTGGCGCTGCCGGACTGGGATGCCTGCGCTCAAGCGCTGAACGACGTCTACTGTGAGGTCCTGAGCAGCCGATCCACGGTCCGCTTGCCCTCCGGCGGCGTGACATCGTGGCCCCCTGCGACGAGGGCATGATGCTGATGATGGCGGCTCATTTCACCGCGGGAAGCAGAATCAACCCGCTCCAGGCCGGGATAAGGTTCGTTTCGGCCGTTATCGGTCCCGACCTTCGCGGGGGCAGCGCCGATACCCCGCCGCAACGGGCCAACTCCGGATGGATCGCGGTTCTGTGCCTGACGGTCGCTACGGCTCTGCTCCTGGTCGTGGCCGGGCACGCCGCCGGGCGCCGGGGCTATGACGTGGCGCCGCTGCTCTTCTGGCCCGGTATCGTTCTCCTGGTCGCTCCGACCAGCCTTCGCATAGCTTGGCCGACAACAGCCAGGGGCGAGCGCGTCTTCCTCCTGTTCCTGCTTGCCGAAGCCCTTTTCTACTGCAAGGTAGTCTATTCCCCGACGAGCTTCATCGGCCACGACGAGTTCTTGCACTGGATCGCAGCCGACGATCTTATGACGGCACGGCGGCTATTTCTGTCGAACCCGCTTCTCCCGATCGGGCCAACGTATCCCGCCCTGGAAATCGTTTCGACGGCGATCGTCAATCTGACGGGATTGCCATTGTTTGTGGCGGGGACGCTATTGTTGGCCGTCCTCAAGGGCACGTTCATCGGTACCCTGTTTCTGTTCTTCGAAAGCATCACCGGATCGCCGCGAATCGCGGCCATCGCCTGTCTGGCCTATATGGGCTGCTCAACCTTCGTCCTGTTCGAGTCGATGTTCTCATACGAGAGCCTCGGCATCGTGCTGTGCGTGCTGATCTTCGCCGTCGAGGCAGCATCCAAGGACCTCGTCGGACGAGAGCGGCTGAAGGCGCTTGGGCTGATCGTCCTGCTGTTGATGAGCCTTTCGGTCACGCATCACCTCGCGGCCTTCTACGCCGCCATCTACCTCGGAGCGGTGGCATTCCTCGAGGCTTTGCGCCGGGACGCCTCCATGCGGAGCGAAGCGAGGATCGCAGTGGGCTTCACGGGGATGCTGGCAATCGCCCTGCCAATCCTGTGGATGGAGGCGCGGGGCAACCATCTCGCAGGTTATCTCGGACCCATCGTCGAAACTGGCTTCAAGACATTGCTCGGAAAGATCACGGGCGCCCCAAACTCGGACCAGCTCGGCGCGCCACCGCAGCCCCTCGCCATGCGGCTGACCACGCTGCTCGCAATCCTGCTGTTGGCACTTGGGCTGGCGACAGGATTCTTTCGGTCGCTGGCCATGGCGGCGCCGAGCGACGCGCGGACGGGTTGGCGTCCGCTTCAGGATGTTCTCGGGAGGCGCTGGCGCGACAGCCGCCTCGTTTTTCTCAGCCTGCTGGCCTTCGGCTTCCCGATCTCGGTGGCTTTCCGGCTGACCATCGGCGGATGGGAAATCGGCAACCGCATGGGAACGTTCGTGTTCATCGGCGTCGGGCTGGTCGTCGGGGTGAGCGTCGTCCACTTTTGGGAGGACCGCACGCTACGCGGGTGGCGCCGCATCGCACCGGCCGTTGCTCTGGCGGTCATCGTCCTGGGCGGCGTCACGAGCGCTGCGCTCGAACCGTTACGTGGACGCTACAGGGTGGCGGCCGACCAGCAATCGATCGAATCCATGGGGATCGAAACGGCGCTGTGGACCAAAGCATGGCTCGGGGCCGGCAACCGCTTCACATCCGACCGCATAAATCGCCTGCTGCTCGCAAGCTACGGGCGGCAGGACGTGAGAGTAAAGATCGTCGAAGGCGTGCCTCCCTCGCGGGTGTTCGAGAACGAGACCTTGGGCCCTGACGAGTTTTGGGCCTTGGTGAGAAGCGATATCGATTTCCTGCTGGTGGACCTGCGCCTGTCCACTGCCCCGCCGGTGCTCGGCTTCTACTTCGAGCCGTGGCAACGGCGGGGAACGCCGCTCTCGGGCGCAGAGCTGCTTAAGTTCAATGACATCAAGGGCATCACCCGCATCTACGACAACGGCTGGATCGTCATCTATGACGTGAGGGGATTGCATGAGAATTTGTAGCAAGCTGGACCTTCTGGCCGCGTGCCTGTGGGCGGGGGCCGCGGTGGCGGCTGTTGCGGTCAGCGACAGTTTGCTCATCCGTACTGCCCTGGGCGCGCCCATGGTGTTCCTCGTCTCGGGCCACACGGTGCTGCGGGCCATTGGCGTGAGGACCGGCTCCGCGTTGCAACACTTCGTCTACGCGGTCGGCGCAAGCCTCGCCGCCGGCATCGCCGGGGGCTTTGCCCTGAACGCCGCGGGCTCGCTTACGCCGCTCGGCTGGGCGCTGTGGTTCTGGGTTGTGACGGTAGCCGCGGCACTGGTGGCCGCCTGCCGCCGCGACACTCCCGATCTGCCAGCCTGGCCGGCTCCGGCGCGGGTCCGGCTCTTGCAGGGGGCCGCGTTCATGCTAGCGCTGCTTGTGGCGACCGGAGCCTATGCGCTGGCCGTCCGGGACGAAGCGGCCTACCGGGAATTCAAATACACCGCGTTCTGGTTGTTGCCGTCGGCCAGTGGCGAGTCCGGCCGGATCACCGTCGGCATCAGGAGCGCCGAGACTCAAACTCAGCTGTTGGACCTGGAAATCACCCTCGACGGGCAACCGTTCGCCATCTTCCGATCGCTCGCCATCGCGCCGGGCGAGAGCTGGGCGCGGGAGATCCCGGTGCCCGTTTTGGCCACCCCGCAGAAGGCGGATGCCCGGCTCTATCGGCCGGAAGACAACCGACTCTACCGCAGCGTTTCGACGCTGGTGCCGCACATCTGAAACGGGGCCTGACCATGCGCATCCTGCTACTGTCGCAGTTCTATCCTCCGGTGATCGGGGGAGAGGAGCGGCACATCCGCAACCTCGGCGCGGCGTTGGCGCAGCGGGGCCATCACGTGAGCGTCGGCACCTTAATGCATCCCGGGTCGCCCGAAACCGAGCTGGACGGCGCGGTCCGCGTGCATCGCCTGCGCGGCACGATCCAGCGTCTGTCGGGCCTCCACACCGATCCCGAGCGCCGCCATGCACCGCCCTTTCCGGATCCCGAACTGGTGCTTGCCCTCAAGCGGCTGGTCGCCCGGGAGGAGCCGGACATCGTCCACGCCCACAACTGGATCTACGCGTCCTTCCTGCCGCTCAAAGGTCTGAGTGGGGCACGCCTCGTGGTTACGCTCCACGATTACGGTCTTGTCTGCGCCAAGAAGAACTTCATGCACTTGGGCACCCATCTCTGCAGTGGCCCAGCGCCGGCCAAGTGCCTGCCCTGCGCTACAAGGCATTACGGGGCGGTGAAGGCAGCCGCGACCACCTTGGGCAACTGGGCGTCGAGCTTCGCCGCTCGGCGCGCGGTGGACCGCTTCATCGCGGTGAGCCACGCGGTAGCGCGTCACACCGGACTGACCGAAGGCAGCGCCCCCTACGAGGTCATCCCCAACTTCGTGCCCGACGATGTCGGGGTGCTTGGCCCGGAAAATCCCTGCCTGCGGGAGCTACCCCGGGATGAATTCATCCTGTTCGTCGGTGACATGATGCGCCTCAAGGGCATTGACGTTCTCCTGCAAGCCTATACCGGCCTGGAGCGGGCGCCGCAGCTGGTCCTGATCGGGCGCCGGGTCGCCGATACGCCAACAGAGTTTCCGCCGAACGTCCGCGTCTTCAGCACATGGCCGCATTCCGCCATCATGCATGCTTGGCGGCGCTCACTGTACGGCGTACTGCCGTCGGTCGGGCCCGAAGCCTGCGCGACGGTCATCATGGAAGCGATGGCGTCCGGCAAGGCGGTCGTTGCAACCGGCGTCGGCGGCATACCGGATCTAGTCGATCATGGCGAAACTGGGCTTCTCGTGCCGCCCGGTGATGCGCACGCCCTTTCCCACGCAATGCGGACCCTTCTGGAGAACCGCGCCTTGCTCGCCCGCCTGGAGGCGACAAGCCTCGCCAGGGTCGGCCGCCTCAAGGCCGGAGCGGTCGTGACCCGGATCGAGCAGGTCTACCGGGACGTCCTGCGCCCAGCCGCCAGCAGGGCAGCGGTGCCGGCGCAGCAAGGTTCGGGAGAGCCATCTTGCCGGTAGACCTCGTCAGGACGGCCATTATTCGCGCCCGACGAGAGCTTCGAAAGAGCGCCGCGCTCGTGCTGAATTCCAGCGCTCTGGCGATCGGAACGATTGCAGCGGCCGGTCTCGGGTTTGTCTATTGGTGGCTCGCGGCGCGGCTGTTTCCGCCGGAAGTGATCGGCAAGGCCGCCGCCCTCCTGTCCGTGATGGCGTTCGTCGGCCTGCTGGGGGAGGGCGGGCTCGGGACCCTGCTGATGGGTGAAATCGTACGGCATCCAGGCAGGGACCGCGGCCTCGTGGCCGCTGCAGCGTCCATCGGGGTGGTGCTGGGGGTCGGCCTGGCCGTGGTGTTTGTCTTCGGAGATGCGTACCTCAACAGCTCGACCGAGTCGATCGGCGGCTGGCTCCAAAGAGTTGCATTCGTCCTCGGCTGCGGCCTGACGGTTCTCGCCATGATGGTCGACCAGGCCTTCGTCGGCAACCTGCGCAGCACCGGCAGGATGATCCGTCAAGTGCTGTTCTCCACATTCAAGCTGCTGCTGATCGCCTGCGCTGCGGCCGCCGGCCACACGTCCAGTGCCGCGCTTCTTCTGACCTGGGTGGCCGGCCTGCTGGCGTCCTTTGTCGGCGTCGATCTCTTGACCCGGGGCGGCGCGCGTCGTCTTGTTGGGGCCCCCGATTTTCAGCTGCTCCATATTCTCCGACGCAAGGTGGTCGACCATTACGCGCTCGATGTGGCCTTGCAGGCCCCGAGCGTCATCATGCCCTACCTTGTGCTGATTCTCCTGTCGCCCACCACAAATGCCGCTTTCGTGGCGTTGTGGATGCTGGTCTCTATGGCGTCATTGATTCCCGCAGCCATGGCCACGGTCCTGTTCCCCGTGATCAGGGCATGCCCGAAACAATCCAGACACGATGTCCTTGTATCGGTGACGGCGTCATTGCTCTTCTCGCTGGTCTGCGCCGTCATAATCTTCACCTATTCGCAGCAGATCCTTGCGGTCTTCAATCCAGCGTATCCTGAGATCGCCGGTTCGAGCCTGCGCTTCCTTGGCTTCAGCCTGTTGGGATCAACGCTCAAATTTCATGCCTGTACGCTGGCGCGGTTGGGCGACAGGATGCGCAAGGCATCTCGCTGGTTCGCGCTTGGCGGATTGCTGGAGCTGTGCTTCGTGGTCGCGGGGGCGAAGCTTGGTGGACTTCAAGGCCTGGTCCTAGGCTGGACGCTCGCCGTCAGCATCGAGGGTGCATGTGCCGCCCTGATTTTGGCCTTCGCGGTGAAACTGGATTCTGCCGCCGGCCCCGCGCAGCACGAGCGACCGACCGAGTCGCCGCTCCAGACTTGAGGAGACATCGATCATGGCGCTGGGTTTGGGATTTCAAGCAGAACATTCTCTAGCAGCAAGACTGGCTAAAACCTTTGTTACATTGGAACACCCAATGACGACGGCGAATATTGCTCTGCAAATTTTCACCGATATGGAAGCGGTGGAAGCTCAGTGGAGAACATTAGAGCAGCATGCGGATTGTACTGTATTCCAATTGTTTGATTGGCAGATGGAATGGTATCGCCACATCGGCTCCAAAGAGAAACTGATTCCCGTGATCGTGCTGGGTCTCGACGATACCGGCGTGGCGGTTTTTATTCTGCCATTGGCGATCGAACGCCATGGTCTGATCCGCCGGCTGGTCTGGTTTGGATCGGAATTGTGCGATTATAATTCGCCCATCCTGGCGACAAATTTTAGCGATCACGTGAAACCTGGGCAATTCGGCCGCCTGTGGCAAGACATAATTCGGACGATTCAAGACTATCCTCAACTTCGTTTCGACGCTGTTGAATTTTACAATATGCCCAGTGTTGTCGGCTCTCAACCTAATCCCTTTCTCGACTTGCCAGTCTTGCTGGCGAATTGTGGCGGACATGTCGCAACCCTCCCGGAAGCGAACTGGGGTCGGTTTTATGCGTCAAAGTTTTCGAATTCGACGCTGCATACCCACCGGCGCAAGGCCAAAAACCTCGCCAAGCAAGGTGGCGGGGCGATTCGCTTTGTAGACGTGCAAGAGCAGGCCGAGATCGAGTGCACCATTACAAAGCTGATCGAACAAAAACGGAGCAGCTATGCCCGAATGGGTGTTCATGATATGTTCGCACGTCCGGGTTTTCGCGAATTTTATTTGGCGATTGTCGCCAATCCTCGCTTGTGCGAGGTCATCCATGTCACGCGGCTGGATGTGGCTGGGATTCCGGTGGCGACGGGTCTCGGTCTCCGGTTCAACTCCAGTTATTCACTGGTGATGTCGAGTTATGAGGACGAGTTCGCCAAATACAGTCCCGGGCGTCAGCATATTCAGGAAATGATGCAATATGCCATTGGCCAGAAGATGCAGAAATTCGATTTTACGATCGGCGACGAACCCTATAAGCTTGCATGGTCAGATATCAACTTGCCTTTGTTTTTCCATTTTGATAGCATAACTTTGCGCGGTCGTATTGTAATTGCAGCGCGAATGGTGATCCATTATGTGGATACATGGTATAATCAAACGACGCTGTTAAATCCGCCGCTGCGGCAGGTTCTTCGTAAGACAAGACGATCCTTGCGACGCATGTTTATCTGACCGACCGTTCACGAGTTTTTGATCTTGGAGCGGGATACAATCATCGAGCTTCTCGATAAAGTATATTATAATGCGATTACTTTGCGGGAGACTATGATGTATGGCGTAGATATTGGGACTGTCGGCGGCGGCCTGGGGGGCTCCATCGCCGCCGCGACGCTCGGGCGAGCTGGATTCTCGGTCGTCCTGATCGACCCGCATCATCCCTATCCGGAGGATTTTCGCTGCGAGAAGATTGAGGAGAAGCAGTTCAAGTCGCTTCGCGAGACTGGCCGGTTGATGGAGGGGATTGTTGCCGCGTCAACGCTGTGCACCGAACTGTGGATTGCGCGGTTTGGTCGCGTGATGAACAAGCGCCCCTGGTTTGGTTTTGCAGCAAAAGACGGGGTCTTGAATTTTCTTCGACACCGTTTGGTTCGCTGTCATGATCGTGTTGTCAATGAAGTGGTGGGCGAAGGAGCGGGAATTGAATAATATTGATGTAGCGGTCCTCGGGGGTGGTACCGCCGGCTCGTTAGCCGCTGCGATGCTTGGCCGGATGGGGATTTCGACCATCCTTGTTGATATCCATCAAGTCTATCCGGTGGAGTTTCGCTGCGAAAAACTCGATGGCGATCAAGTCGACTTGCTCAAAAAAACCGGGCTGGTGGATGCCGTATTGGCGGCTGCGACACCGATGACTGAGATATGGGTGGCCCGTCGCGGTTATGTCATTGGTAAAAAGCAAGGGAAACACGGCGAGCCCTGCGAATATGGGGTGGCTTATGAGGATTTGGTAAATGTTATTCGCCGCCAGATTCCTGATAGTGTCCAATTCATCTGCGCTAAAGTGACCAAAATAACGACGAGTTCCGACCGGCAGCAAATTACCCTGTCAAATGGTGACACATGGTCGACCCGATTGATTGTGGTGGCGACCGGCTTAAACAATGTCGTCCGGGGTGCGATCACGCGATCCGAGATCAGCAAATGCCACTCGATCAGTGTTGGTTTTGATCTCACCTCTAAAGCTGGTTTCAAATTTCAAGCTTTAACGTATTCTGCGGAAAAGCCAGGGCCCATGGGTTATGTGAGCATGTTTCCGATTGGTTCAAGAATGCGCGCCAATGTGTTCGTCTACCATGGTGATATACGCCATCCGTGGTGTCAGGAAGTGCGCACATCGCCGTTATCTGCATTGTATTCGGTAATGCCCCGATTGAAGCGTCTCCTTGGTGATGCTGTCGTGTCAAGCGATATTCAGATTCGACCCGTTGATCTTTACGCCGCGCAGAATCATGAACAGCAACCTGGTCTGGTATTGGCTGGTGACAGTTTTGCTACCAGCGATCCGGCGGCGGGTACCGGTCTCAATAAAGTGCTAACCGACGTTGATCGGTTATGCCATCATATTCCGACATGGTTAGCCACGCCCGGAATGGGGATCGAGAAAATTCAGACATACTACAGTGATCCCGTCAAAGTTGCCTGTGATGAATGGTCGCTTGGTGAAGCATTTTACAACCGATCACTGGCGTCCGATACAACGCTTTTATGGCGTATTCGTCGGATGGGCTGGATTGGTCTCGATATGATGGGGATCTCGATCCCACAACTTCGCTTGATGGCGGCAAGCGCAGTTCGTTGAGGAGCAGGCTGAGCTGGTCTTCATGCCGGGTCTCCCGGGGATAGCAGCGCTACTGTTGAATGCCATTCTCGAGAAGCGACGTTCCAAGACCATCGCTAGGTCTGCGCGCGGCCGGCAAGCTCTCGCCGGTCAGCGGCAAGGTCGGGACCGGCGAACCGGCCGGCTCTCTTGGCTCGCTAGCGCCCACGCTGATGTTGACGAGGTCGCCTGGCTGCAACAGGGTCATCCCGTCGGACTCGATGCTGACCGGCCCGGCTGCCGATTGCCGCACGATTTGATAAGTTGCGCTGTTTGCGTCCTTCGCAAACTGCGCGCGGGTCACCGGCAACGTGTACAGGACGCCTTCGCTGGCGTTCAACTCGCGCACATTGGCCGCGATCTGGCTCTCCGTGGTCTCGATCTCGACCTCCAGATCGTTCCTGAGGTCGGCCCGGGTCCGCAACACCTCAGACTCTAGCCAAGCGAGGCGCTGCTTGGCGCTCGCGTATTGGTTGCGGGCGTCCTGCCGACGCTGTTGCGCGTCGGACAACTCACTCTGGATCTGATCCATCACCGTCATGCTGAGAACTTTGCGGTCCACGAGCGTGCGCATGCTGTTGACGCGCTCCTGGCGCAGCTTGATGAGTTCGTCGAACGACTCCATGCGCGCATAAGCGGCAACATCCTGCTTGGCCGCCTCCAGCGCACGCATGGTCGCGCGCTCGCGATCCTTGCGGGCCGTGGCGACGGCCTTGCGCCGGTCGCTCTGCTCGTTCACGAGGTTGGCAGCTTCGGTCGCGCCGGCCAGCTCCAGCAACTGGCGCGGGATCTTGGGCGCCGTGCCGTCGCGCTCGGCCTTCAGCACCGCCGCGCGCGCGAGCAACTTCAACATGGTATCGATCGCCCCGCTCCGCTTCTGGGTCTCACGCACGGCTTCGATCTTCTGCCACGGCTCGCTCTCGGCCCGGTCGAGTCCGCCGGCCAGCGCGATCGCGTGCAGGATCGTCATGCCGGCCGCGTATTTGAACGAGCCTGGATTCTTGACCGGGCCCAGCACGTAAATGGGCGGGCGCTCCAGCGGCAGGACGTTGACCAGTCCTTCGCGGCCCAGCAGTTGATTGAAGGTTTCCGCCAGGTCGGCCTGTACCTGTTGCGTCGACCGGTTGGCGACCGGAATGGCGCCAAGCAAGGGCACTGAAATCGTGCCGTCCTCTTGGACAATATATTGGCCGCTCAGTTCCGGACGCTGGAGGATGCCGTGCAAGGCCGAGGACGCGCCCCCCCACTTGTCTTCCTCGACGTCGACGCGCTCGTAGAACACGACCTTGAGGCGATCGCCGACGCCGAAGAGGGCTCCGGTTGGCACGCCTGGCGCCTTGCTGAGGGTTTTGGGGCGCTCGGCACTTGAATCGGCAGCGCGGGCGCTAGGGACGGCGCTAGTAGCTGTGGGGGTAGAGACTAACATCGCGGCCGACGCATCGGGCCCGGGCGCGGCCGCAGGGGATGGTTCGGTCGTGGCTTGAGCCGGTTGATCTTGCCAGCTATCGATAATGCCATATACCTTCTGGACCACCGCTGCGGAGATAGGCTCGGCCTTCTGCGCCATGGCTGCGGAGACAGCCTCCGCCTTCTGCGCCACGGCTGCTGAGACGGCCTCGGTCCTCTGCACCACGGCTGTGGAGACAGCCTCCGCTTTCTGCACCACGGCTATGGAAAGGGCCTGCGCATTCTGCGCCACGGCCGCGGAGACGGCCTCGGTCCCCTGCGCCACGGCTGTGGAGACAGCCTCCGCTTTCTGCACCACGGCTGTGGAAACGGCCTGCGCATTCTGCGCCACGGCCGCGGAGACGGCCTCGGCGGCATCCAGGTTTCTGACCGCTGCACCGACCAAGGCGGCGAGCCCGCAGAGCCCAAAGACAACAAGGATGGCGTTCGCTACCTGCCCCTTACTGCGAGACGCCTGTGGAGCGACAGGTTCGGAATTGCGTTTTGCGTCGATGACCATGGCGTGTGGCTTTCACTCTGGTGGCCACCCGGTCCCGGACTGATAGGGCAGCGAGCAAGACGTCACCTTGAGCCTTGCCCGCTAATGGCACAATGATCCTTTGTGGGCACTCCTTTTGGATTATCGTCCTTCATGGGCGCAAGCTCGTTCATGAGCGGATGCGACGCATATGACACACACGCCGAAGGCGATCGGGGTCGGCCGAGTCCTGCGCTCGCCCATCGCCAGGCGTCCGCAAGATCATACTCCGTCGCCTTGGACATCCGCTAACGCAACGGCTGCGCGGTACGGGGTTGGAGGAGCGGCTCCAAATACTCAACGGCACCATCCTACCCGGCCACCGCACCGAAGCGACCGCCTATCGACTAAATCGGCCGGAATAAAGGAATGACAAAAAAGCGTCGCGACAGCGTCCATCGCAACGGTCCGAGGATGAGGGGCTACAACACCAACTGCTTTGCCGAAAAGACGTGCCGCGGGAACGGGGAAAGCCCGCCATGACAATGGTGGCGGGTAAGGACCGTTGTGTTGGCCCACCTTCATCACAATGAAGGGCGACATATGCCGGCGCCTGTGGAACCCTGCCCCCAAAGCGAGGAGGACTGCGGCACGCTTCATTGAAGACGTTCACGAGATCTGGCTGATGTGTTGGCACTATGAACGACCGATCGGAGATCGCAGCGGCTGAGCGCGCGGACCGGCCGCTAAAACGGCTAGGTTGAAGTCGCTTCGCATTGCTAATTTTCTTAAAGCTGACCGGCAAGCTCTGTACGCTGACGAACTTGATTGCTCCCTCCTTGTCGAAGTGCTGTCTCGCCCAGACGCAAAATGATGTCGCGTAAGGGAACCGGAGGAGAGCTCGGCTTTACATGCAGACGCTAATACAGTTCATACGTTCGCATCCCGTTCGGGCGGGGTCGGAAAGGGATTGGGGAAACGGCTTTTTTGGCGTTGTCACAAAAAGCTACAAACCTCATTCGATCATATGCCACCAGGGCGACGAAGACGACAGGATCTTCATCGTAAAATCGGGTTGGGCCCTACTTTATCGCGATCTGCTTAATGGTGGACGGCAGATCGTTGACACTCCTCTTCGGGGGGACATTATCGATTTCCGTTTCGTAGAAGGTCCCCGCTACGCTTCACTATCGTCCATAACTGAGTTAGCTGTTTTTGACGTTTCCAGGAAGGAACTGACTGAGGCCATCTTTGCGGGAGGCTTGCTGGCGAAAGAGGTTGCCTGTTCCTTAGCTCGCCTGAACGCTATCTTGGCAGAGCATCTAGTGAATATCGGGCGGCGCAATGCGATAACCCGCACAGCCCACTTCTTGCTTGAACTGGAGGAGAGGCTCTCCATTGCTGGCATATCCGCCCAGGGACGGTATGATTGTCCCCTCACTCAGCACGATCTGGCTGACATTCTCGGGATGACCCCTGTTCATGTTAACCGCACGCTGCGGGAACTCCGCAACGCCGACCTCCTCTCTTTCAAGGCTGGCCATGTGCAACTGATCAATCGCAAGAAACTGGTCAAAATGGCTGGGTTCGACAATGAGTATCTCAGGTATGGTTTGTAGCTCGGGCTTAACTTATTGATTTCGTTCGCGCAGGATCTTCATCCGATGGCGAGCAACTGGGTCTTCCCTGGCGGGAACAGGGTGTTTCGAAAAGAGCCTGCTCGCGGTCATGAAAACGTCCATTTGGAAATTCGGACACATTCGGTTTAGCCACCGTCCGGGAAGCCCGGGCGCATAACGGCCTTGGCTACCGCAGGGCATTGGCTTACCTTGAGGTAAAAATTGTGCCAAATTGATCCATGTTAGAGCTCGCTTATATACAGGTCGTAAGCTGTGCGGGCTGTTCTCGTAAGGGCCAGGTGAAGAAACAGCTCGAAAACCTAAAACGTTGGAGCAATCGACCTGAATCTTTTGCGAGGGAAATATCAACTGTCAAATCGGAACGAGGGAGCCGTATTGGGCCGCCGTAAAGGCGGACTGCGTGGGAAAAGTTGGGGATAGATCATGACCTCCACGATAGGACTGCATAGTAACACTTCTGCTAATCGGTCAGTCGCTATATCCCGGGAAACGGGAGCGCTTCACGAAAAAGAAGAAAGGGGATATCTCCTTATCCTGGACGAAAGGGCACTAGACCGCGAGTGCCTGGCATCAGCCCTCCTGGACCACGAAATCGGAATGGCGATAGTCGCCATGCGTTCGATCGAAGAATGGCGCTTCAAGAAGCGATCAGCTTCTCCCCTCGTGGCCATTCTCTTCAACCTTGGCGACCAGAAGGTCACCGATAATCGTGTCGCAGACAAGATCAAGCGTATTTCGTCCGAATTCAAGTCGGTCCCTGTGGTAATCCTGGCCGACACCGAAGATCTTGCGCAGATATTGGCGGCTCTCGAATGCGGCGCGCGCGGCTATATTCCGACCTCTGTTGGGATCGATGTCTGTGTCGAGGCTGTCAACCTTGCGGCGGCGGGAGGCATCTTCGTCCCGGCGAGCAGCGTCCTGTCAATTCGGCATCTGATAAATCCAGGCAGCCGCGACGCGCAACCTTTGACAGACATGTTCACCCTCAGGCAGGCCGAGGTCGCCGAGGCGCTCCGGCGTGGCAAAGCGAACAAGATCATAGCTTACGAACTCAACCTGCGCGAAAGCACAGTAAAGGTACACATCCGAAACATCATGAGAAAGCTGAAGGCGACTAATCGCACCGAAGTCGCATACAAGGTCAACGATCTTTTCGCAGAAGGAAATCTGGCTGAAGAGCGAAACCAACAAGAAGAAGGCTCGCCGTAGAGGAGTTTCGACGAGCCGCCTTCGCACATTAGCCATCTGGCATCTTCACAACAGCCAAGACGGCAAGCCATGAAAAAAGCACAGAGGCAATCAGCAACTTCACTTCGGCTTGAGTGTATTGATCCCGACCCGACTACCTTCCTGCCGCAAATATGGCCGATCAGTGCGATCATAGAATGTGTGCTCGGCCACCCAACGCACGGCTTCCTCGACCGTGTCGAAACTCCTGCGCTGCCCGGTCAGCAGCCAGAAACCTGTCTCGAGAAACCACTTTCCTTTCGTGGAGTAAACTTCCTCATCGAGCTGAGTAAGAACTGCTACCAACTGGCGGGACGCGTTGCTCCCACTCCGCGAGCGAGCAGTAACTGGGGCTTTCCGCGGACATCACGAAACGAACCGCTCATTGGCGCTCGTCCTTCAGAGGGCCGGATCATTCGGGCGCTAACGCTTACGGAGCATCCCCTTTTTGTTGAATTAGCAAATATAGGAAAAGGACTAAGCTGCCGTTTCAGCTGGCGGCCCGCAACACGCCGGTCAGGCCCAGCGGCCATCCGGTCACACACCGATGCGCACGGTGCAAGGCGAACATAGGGGGATCAAGCAGTCAAAGCTAATTTAGTTCCGGAACATTTTGGCTTTTGAACCTTGAACCCGTTAGTATGATGAAGCTATCCGATCTCGGCCGATTTGAGCCTCATCTCAACGGCAAGACTGCCGCTCAAGAAAGTGAGTATTTCTACCGCTGCCCCAAGTGCGGACAGATGGTGGACGAACGCGACGCGCGGCAAGTGATCTGGCATTCTTTCTCGGAGCACGAGCGACTGATTATCGATGGCGGAGCATCTCACCTGCCATAGTGTAGCCCAGGCTCGCTAGCTCACGCTCCGGGATGAGCGCAACGATGCAAGCGTCCCTCGCAGTTCGCAGCAGAAGCTTCGACCAGGCAGCTCATGGATGTGCTAGATCACGACGACATCGATCACGCGAAACTCAATTCACGCGAGGCATCTCAAGTTCATCTAGCGGTGCAAGGTATGGATCGAGTCGTAGGGCTGGTGACCCGCAAGCCGCTGCTTGGCGAACCTTTTTGGCGAACCAACTATCGATAAATACCGATAATGGTGGGCCCGGAGGACAATCACAAGGCATTTGATTTCATTAGGTTTTTTGTGGTCACGTATCGAGGAATCGTATGGTTCCGCAGCAGGCGTGAGCTACATCTTATCCATGTGGCCGGCCTGCTGAATCAAAATGATGGCTCTGTCAGCGGTGTAAGAGATGTCGATCCAGCTCGTCAGCGTCCTGCGCCCGGGCCGCAGTGGCCTGGACAATGACGCACGCTGTCGCCGCAAATGCAGCAGAGGAAATGCCCGCCCTCAATGTTGCCTCCAAGACGATGTCCCAGCTGTCGGCTTCTCGCTGTGGCCGGAACTCTTCGACCCCTGAGACGATAGAATTTGATGGATCTGGCACTGCAGGGAAAGCGTCTCATGCGAGAGCCTCCGGATGCGCAGCGCCGACGGATCGGCCCATGACGTCCGACGCAAACTCATGCTCTAAGATAATCCGACCGGGGTGAGGTCGCTGCAAAGTTCAGACGCCGCGGCGATATTTCCCTAGTTTCTTAAGCGTCGTCAGTTCGCGGAACCATTCTCGCAGCGGCTTGGCGGGCATTCCGCCCCAGCGCTCGCCTGCCGGTACGTCTCTCATGAGCCGCGATGCTGCCGCAACTTGAGCGCCGTGGCCGATGTGGAGGTGACCCGCGATGGCGCTATGGCCGCCCACCGCAACGCAATCCTCCAGCACAGTCGAGCCCGCGATCCCGACCTGGGCAGTGATGATGCAATGTCGCCCAATCCGAACATTATGCGCAATCTGAACGAGGTTATCGATCTTGGTCCCGTCCCCGATGACGGTGTTGCCGCCGCTGCCACGATCAACAGTGCTGTTGGCGCCAACCTCGACGTCGTTTCCAATAGTGACACGGCCGATTTGCGGTACCTTCACAGGTCCTGAAGCGCTCATCGCGAAGCCGAAGCCATCCTGGCCTATGCGGGCTCCGGCATGAACGATCGATCGATCGCCAATATTGCAATGCGCGATTGTGACACTGGGGCCGATAGAGCAGTCCCAGCCGATCACCACGTCTGGACCCAGCACCGAATGCGCACCGATAGTGGTGCCGGCCCCGATAAATACCCGCTCTCCGACAACAACCCCCGGATCGAACAAGACGCCGGCTCCGACCTGAGCCGATGGATGAACAAAACATCTCTCAGTTATATTGGTACTGCCGATGAGCGGCGCAGCGCGCAACGCCTCGGGGTGCAGGCGCGCAAGGATTTTGGCAAAAACCAATCGGGGTTCCCGCACAGTTATGGGAACGGTACCCGACGGGACTATCTCGGCGAAGCGCTCTGTGACAAGGCAGGCTCCGGCCTTGGTGATCCGCAGGGCGTCAGTATAACGGGCATGATCAATGTAGGCGATATGCCACGACTGTGCCGCCTCAAGGCTGGCCCCACTTTGCAAAACCATGTCTGGATCGGCGGATGCCGGCAAAGGCACTCCGGCCTCTTGTGCGAGTTCGGCTAATGCTAGTCCAGCCGGCTGGGGAATCGGTGACACGGTCAGGCTCGGTTCATGGGAGGATTGGGCATAGGGTTTGCCATCGTGCGTCGGTTGCCTCCGGGGGCGGGGGAGCAGGCCGACCGACTTACCGCGGGTCCGCATGCGGACGACGCATTCCATAAAGCCGGATACCCGGCTACGAGTGTTGCGCGATACAATTCTGCTCTACTGGCTTTGCGGCCGTACCGGCTTGTCGGTCCACGAAGGCGGCAAACCGAGTTGTGAGCCTGCGAAGTCCTTCAGTCCGGGCGCCCGGCCGAATCTTTCGCAAGCCTGATACTTGGGTTTGCCGCCGAGCCCGGATTTCAACTTCTGATAAGACGGCAGCTTCGGCAGGCCAAACTTGAACGGCGTTTTGCCCGTGACAAGCATCTTGGAGAAGTCACTTCCGAAACTCTCCGCCAGCGAGTAGGCGTCACCGATCTGTGACATCCGCGCGCCTGTGGTCACGAAATTCGCTCCCTTCGACCACACCATCGCTGCCGCCTGTTTCCCGTCTCGGGTGGTCGCCTCGGCCTCGACGGCAAGCCCACCCAGCCCCAGTGGAATTCTCGGAACGGGAACCGAGGAGGCAGCGAATGATGCCCCGATCGACGCCGCGGTCGACAGCCCGGCAACTGTAGCATTGGTGGGCACAATGCGGGTGACCGTAGCGTGAACGACCAGATCGGCGCTCTCTCTGTCGTCCGTGACAGTGAAGCGATCGCTGACGCCAACGCAAAGCGCGCGGCTGACCACGGTTGCCACGAGGGCCTGATCAGTGACCTTTATCGAGGCTTGCGCAGCGGTGGGCGAAACAAGCGTGGGCTCGATGTAGACTGTTCTGCTTACATTGAGATCCGCGGGCACTGCCTTGTATTCCGCCTTCCTGATCCGCCCATCCACTTTGGTCAGGCCGTCATAGGAGGTCAGCGTGTTGTCTGGCTGGAGTGGCACCGAGGTGCAGCCGGCGACTGCCGACAAAAGCAGGGACGGCAGAAGCGCGAAACCGATCGATCGATGCTGCCGTCGATCGGCAGCCTGGTTTGTACGGGAATTTGGCACTTCGTTCTCCTGTTGGGGCTTAAGTATTCGAATGAGGCAGGCGGGTGGGCTATTGCCTCTGTTCCGCGGGCTGGGCCGCGGCAAGCTTGTCGGTGAACACAGGCCTGTCCTGCCACAGCGTCCCGTTCGCCATTTCTTGGTACCCGAGGTTGTAAACGGCCCGCATGTAGTCAGTGTTGAATGGATCGGTCATGCTGTAAGGGAACTGCTTGTCGATCGAAGCCACCCGGAACCGAATGCCGTTCTTCTGGGCGTAAACGTAAGTGGCCAGCAGCGCACTGCGGGTCTGTGCCTTAATGAGAGTAGAATTCGCCCTGGCCATGACAGCAAACGTGTTGTTCGTCGTCGTGGTGAATTCCGGCATCAGCGCATTGTTGATGATGATCCACATGTTGAACTTGAGATTGTTGGGCCGCACGTCTTGGTCCGAATTGGCTATCCACCCCTCCGGAATTGTCAGGATCTGCGTTGCCGAACCACCGTCGGAGTGCATTTCTTCAAATGACTCTCCGCCGGCTTCGGCCTTGATGAGCACGGCTGGGTAAGCGCCGGGAACACTTGCCGAAGCGATGAGTATGTCCTGGAAAAGTTTCAGCGCACCGGGCCGCCCGCTGTTGGCGATGGCGCCCACGTTCCAGATCACGGCTCTTTGAGAATCAAGATTCGAGGTTAAGATGAGCAGTCGGCGCCCCTTGCGGTGCTCAACAGCAATTTTCTCCAGTATGTCGCGTGTCAGGTAGCGCTCGACCATTTTTCGCAGCGGCTCCTGTTTCAGGAGACTTGCTCCGAACAGGCCCTTCGGCAGGAAATCCGCATCGACCAGCCCCTTGGCGACGCCACTTGTATAGAGATCCACGAGTGGCTGGTCATAGGCCGAGCCGAGGAACGCGTACGGCGCGATCAGCGCACCCGTGCTGACACCGCTGACCATATCGAATTCCGGCCGCTGCCCGCTGTCAGACCAGGCCTTGAGGGCCCCCACGCTGAAGGCGCCTGCGCCACCGCCGCTCGACAGAACCAAATAGTTGATTTCCTTGCGCTGCGGGACGGGGAGCCAGGCGTGTGCCTCGGGCAGTTTCCGGGCCGAATCCGCATATATACGAATGTCGCTGAAGCCTTGGATGCTGGCTACGGTCGCAGCCTTTGACCCGTAGACAATGCGGTCCGGCGCCAGACAGCCGGCAAGAAGAGCCAGCAGGACCATGGCCACCAGTCGATGCATATCTACCGCCTTGTCCCGGGCCATCGCCAGTTGGAACCATCACGGTTTCCGCCGACGGTGGGCATACTCCGCGACCATTCTTGGTCATCGCGTCTGGCGGCATTAATCCCGATTTGTCATTGCCGTGGGTTATGTATTGTTAAGAGTTGTTTCGGCCCGCGACCCTGGACGCGGGCAAACAGTCCGCCGCTCGAAAAACCTGCTAAAGCGTCGAAACCGGCGCCACCAATGGTTTGGCTGTTGCCGGCCACTGGGATGGGTGGTGCGCGTGTCCCGGGGACCGTGACGCGGCACCCGGCCACGCGGTCCGAGCGAATGGCTGGCGGCCTTCCGTGCAAGCGCGAGGCAATCGGCCACAGTCGCGCCGCGCGACCCGCGTAATGCTGATGCTTCTGCGGTCGTCCTGTCGAGCGGATCAGGACCATGAACTGGTCCCGATGGCCGAGACGCCACTCCACGCCTCGCGCGGTACGCTTTTTTTCGATTTTGGCCAGGGGAAGTACGCGGCATTGTCTCCCGCAAGCGATCTCCGGCATGCTCAAGCCAGCGCCCGGTTGGTTTGAGGCAATATCGATGCGTCCCCTACCCTCGGATCGTCGATGGCTTGGGTTCTCCCGCACGAACCCGCGACACCTGGTATTTTCTTCTCCGTGCGGGCGACCTCGGCCCTTGACGCCAGACCGCGAACGGCTGAGCCCATCACGCTCCTCCGGTCGCGTCTGGACGCCGGGCGATCCGGTAAACCTGCGCAGGCGGGGCATTGGTGAAAACCCACTCGGTGAAAGCCGCCTCGAGGCCGACCCGGTCAAGGACGCAGTCAGGAACCGGGCAACGCCAGCCATAGGTGAATTGAAAGAAGGCGCCTTCCGGGCGAAGAATGCGGAAAGCGCCGTACAGAATGGCGAACACACGCCAAGCCGGCATCGTGAGAAGCGGAAGGCTGCTGATCACCGTTCCTATCTTCTCGCCATTGAAGGGATCGCATCGGCGTAGCTCCGTCGCATCAACGTTCAGCAAGGCGGCAGCCGGAAACTGGCGACGCAGCATGGGAGCAAAGGAGACGGCGTTTTCTATCAGCGCTATACGCTCCTGCGGCACGCCGCGCAGGATCAGCTGCCTGGTGAAGACACCGGTCCCGGGGCCGAGCTCGACAACCGGAGACTGCGAGGAACTGATCTCGCGCGTCATTGCCACCGCCAGGGCTCGCCCGGAAGGCACGGGCAAGGCCGTCCGAAAAGGATGCGACATCCACGTTCGCAAGAGAGTAGTTGGGTTCCACATTGCACAGCTCCGCATTGACGACAGAGAACATTGATTCACCCGCAAGCCCTGCCGGGAGACGCCAGCCGCGGATTCTGAAGGGATGAGGTGTTGCTGACCGCAAAGCGTCGGCGCCCCGACGGTTGCCAATGGCTTGTTGTGCCGCCAGTTTGCCGACGGGGCCGGCGAACGGCACGGAACTCCTAGAATCTATAGCCCACCATGAGCATCCCGGAAGGCTGCGCGGCTTTCCGGACGATGGGGCTGTCCTTCGCGTCGCCTGTGAGGAAGCCCACCCCTGCCTGGCCGCGGACAAACCAGTTCTGCGATGCCATATAGGTCACCGAAGCTTCGATATCGAAGCGCTTAAGCCCTGCACCCGCATCATACTGCTGCAACCCCGATCTTGCAGACTGCAGAGCAGTCACTCCAAAATAGCTTTGCATGTGGTTTTTGTCAGCGAAGGTCGCCGACGCGCCCGCAGAGAGAATAAACGCATTGTAGTGATGGGAAACGTTTGCACCGATTTGACCAATCAGGCCGTCGCTGCCGCCGAACGTCTTGTCGACAGACGCATAAAATTCCATCGGCCCCACTTCGTATGAGAACTGCGCTCCGACGACACCGCCGCCGTCAATATCACCGAGGCCTTTCAGGTGCTTGGAGTCCTTTTCCTTTCGCCCTCCGCCAATGTCATAGCCGCCCTTCACCAAGACCTTGAAACCGTTGGTTTCCAGCACATCGATGCTCAGGCCGCCTGGATCAATGGTAAGACGACCAATGGTTGCGGAGATCATCGGTAGCGGGACGAGTTCGAACTCGTCGGATCCTTCGTATTTTGGCGCGTACATAGCTCCGGCGGCAAGCATCACGTTCCAGTCGGCAAGCTTCTGGCGTATAGGGCCGTACCGTCTCTCGTCGACAGCATCCGCAGAGGGCGCTGTTGCAGCCGCCTCATTCTCGAACGGTTCAGCTGCGCCTGCTTGGAACGGGAAAAAAGCGACTGCTGAGAGGCTCGTGGCGACAACAGCATGCCGTGAACGGGTTGAGAGAGACATTTTGGCTGACATGCGAATCGGCTCCTAGGGATGGTGGAGGAATTCAAAGACGGCAAAAGGGAAGCCCGACGCAGTCGTACCCCCAGCGTGCGCACCATCTCGGACTACGAGGTTGCTTTGGGTTTTGTGATGTTAAGAAATGTTGCGGCGCAACACGCCTGGCGGGTATGGCGGGGCAACAAACGCGCGGCCTTCGCTCAGATCATGCATATCAGAAGCGAGGCCAAAACTGTGCGTTAAACGAGTCGACTCAGCAACTGCGCTACTCCGGCAATCAGCCCCAACACCAATAGCAACAGCGAGGTATTCACCGACCACTTGATAACTAGGTACAAGGGTCGGTTCGTCGACTTCAGCGCCTTGGTGCCTGTCAGCAACGGCGCGAGCCCCGCAAAGATCCTGTTGGCCAAGCCGCGACGATCTTCCGGTGTGTTGGGCACCACGGTGGCACGCGTCAGGCCTTCGTAAAAGAAATTGAACACCTCCCCGAGCGGGTTCAAAGGCCTTTTGACATCACACATGAGGATGAGGCGGTCGCTTTCGGTATCGTTGCGCACGAAGTGTAGATAGGTCTCATCGAACATGATGACCTCGCCGTCGCGCCAGCTCAGGTTGCGGCCATCCACATTGATGAAGCAGGCGTCGGAGTTCGGAGTGGCGAGACCGAGATGGTAGCGCAACGACACAGCGATCGGATCGGCATGCCGGGTCAGTTGGGCTCCTTTGGGAAGATAGGCAAACATCGCACCATGCACGCTCGGGACGCTCCGCAGTATCTTGACGGTCGTGGGGCACAGGCGTCTCGCGGAATGATGCTCATACCCGTACCACTTGATATAGAAGCGGCTCCAACCGTACTTGAAGAACGTCCGGAAGCCTACGTCGTAGGTCCCTGCGGTGCCCGGCCGTTTGGTGGAGTCGAAGTAGTTTTGGCGCAGCAGTTCGAGGCCTTCGTGGCGAATGGTGTGCCAGTTCTGCCGCAGCACCGCGAGATCCGGGAAATCGGCCGGGTCGAGAACAGCCTTCGATCCGCGCTGCTGCGTCGTCATGTACAACGCACAATTCAGCGGCGAGAAAATTGGCCATCCTTTGCGGATGTACTCCGACAGGCTTTCGTAACGGGCTCTACCCCGGAAACGATAGACATACACGATGCTCGCGGCCACAAGCGCGACCATGACGACAAGAATTAGCATGCGATTTGACCTGAATGCGCCGGTTGCCGCGATGTTGATCGATGATCCCGTTGCGCTGACCCAACTCAGCCACTTCAGGATATTTTCATCCGAAGCGCGCGCTCACACGCTCCGGATGGCGGCATTAGTTCAGATTTGTTATTGCCTTGGATTTTGTATTATTAAGAGTTGTTATCCTCACGGCGCCCTCGCCTTCGGTGCCCCACATCTCTTGACAGTTGGTCGTGATGAATGCCGGCAAGCACCCGGCTGGAGCAGCCAAGCCCAGGCTCACCCTTGACGGGATTAAGTCCTCGATGAGTGCGGGCGTGGTTGCCTTGCCCCGTTTGACCAACCACCGTCGCCTGAGGTGTCGCGCTCCCCGCGCCACAGGTGCCCGCTCCGCTCGGTGGGCGGCTAGCCGGCAACGAGTTCGCCCGGGATTCCCGGGCTTCAAACTCGTCGTCGGCGAGCGCGTTAGCTAGAACGAACGCCTCGCAGCTATTACGACTTCGTCGACAAGGTCTCGTCCCAGCAAGTCGATGGGAACACTGCCCTCAAGATACGGTGAAGGGTGAACGAGCCATGACCAGGCGGACCTTGGCTCCTTTGCCAGCGCGAACACCTCAGGGATTCCGCCTTACCCGATTACTGATAGCGCGCGCCGATACGCAATACGGCCTAATGCAACACGCAATTCGCGGCGATCGATTTGGAAGAAGGCGGCCGGACCGCTAGGGTCAGGATGCGCAAACGCTATCGATCTCATGATCATCTCGGCTGAGGACGGCTTGCCGCTCAGGGCAGTGGCGGCCGCGATGACCGGCAACAAAACTTCACCAACTGCCTTGGTTTCGTCCTGCTTTTGACATCGCAACGGTCAGGGCCGCGACTACGTCGAGACAAGACAAGCGCGGACGCCCTCATGGCCAAGGACGATGATTTAAAGCTGGCAGACATCCTGAAAGACCCGCTCATCAGACAGATGATGCGTGCGGATCGGGTGTCCGTCAGAGCGATGAAGAAACTGCTTCAGGATGTGGAGCGGTCCCACCGGCTTGCTGGGAAGGATCAGCCATCCAGGTCCAGGAGACGCTCTCCACCGTGATACAGTTTTGAACGCCGCTCCCGCCATCCGCGCCCCAGGGACTCGCTCTGTCGCCGACTATCTGCCTTTGACGAGCGCCTCCCTCGCGGAAGCCTGCTTCTGCACATCCTCGGCCTTGCTGCTGCTGAGCGCAACAACGCCCGTCAGCGGCAATGATATCGTCGCGCGCAGCCCATGCGGCGATATGTTCTCGAGGGACAAAGAACCACCGAGGCTCTTTGCGATCTCGTCTGCGATCGAAAGGCCCAGTCCGAAACCGCTGTTGGTATTCGAGGATCGAGCCTGGTCCGCCTTGAAAAATGGCTCCAGAGCCTTCTCGTGGAGGCCCTCTGCAAGGCCGGGGCCATCGTCCTGCACAACAATGGACACCCTGTCTGACGGGAAATTGGAGAGCTGAACATGCACTATCTTGCCGAATCTGACGGCATTTTCCACGATGTTGGTAACAGCGCGCGACAACCCTTTCTGCTTGCATGAATAGACGAATCGCTCAGGGCCGACATACATCACCGTATGTCCAAGGTCGGAGAATCCGGCAACGATCGTCTTCATCAGAGCTGCGATATCAACCTTTCGAAGAGGCTCGTCGCGGGCCGTACTGCTGAGGTACTGAAGGCTCTCCTCGATCATCGCCGTCAATGTGGCGATGTCATCCAGCATCGCTTGTTTGGACGGGATTTCCTTTGATCGCTCCACGCGCATTCTCAGCCGCGTCAGCGGCGTTCTCAAGTCGTGGCTCACGGCGGTCAGCATCCGCGTGCGGTCGTCGACCATCTTGCGAATTCGACCTCGCATATCGTTGAGCGCCATTGCCAGGGTGCGAAGTTCCTTGGCGCCTGCGACCGCGAACAATTGCTCCTCGTTACCGTCGAGCCGCAGGCTCTTTGCCGCTTCGGCAAAGCGCACGAGCGGCGATGTGATCACGCCGCCTATGTAGAGGACCAGCAGAAGCATCGGCAGGATCAGAATCAGTATCTTTGCAACGAGTTCGACAATTGTGCCGAAGAACGTTGGATAGGTGTCGGCGTCCGCGAAGCGGATCAAGAGCCCACGCTGAGCGTCGACGCGCACTGCCAGGGCGTTGTGTTCCGCGTCCTGGGGAAGAACCGTGGCCGAAAAATCAGCAGGCAGCGCGACGCGAAGCTTGTCGGCGATGACTTGCATATCGTCTTCATCGCTGCGGGCGACGATGACATCGCGCCACGGCAGAATCCTCATTTCCAACCCGACGGGAGCGGTCGCCGGCAGCAGTTTCTCGGCGCCCGCATCATCCGTGTTCCTAAGCTGCTCCACGATCAATTCGATCTGTGCGCGTCTGACGGTAACTGCCTGCTGGGCTGGGCCATTCTGGAAGATGTAGGGCTCCGGCATCAGCGCGATGACGCTAAGCAGCACTGCCGGAATGGGAATCGCGGCGAGCACGACGAATTGAAGGCGAATGGGCGCCCGTCTGAACCGGCCGATCATGAGGCCACCGCGACCTCTGGCGTGAAGATATAACCGCCCAGTCGCACCGTCTTGATGAAAATTGGTTCCTTATAGTTGGGTTCTATCTTTTGCCGGATACGACTGACATGCACATCGATGCTGCGCTCGACAGGTCCGGCGGCGCCAGCGTGGGTGCGGGCGAGTATGTCTTGCCGGTTCATGACCTGTCGAGGATTCTCGCAGAACACAAGCAGCACATCGAATTCCGCTGTCGTGAGCGGCACATGGACACCGTCCATGTCAGTCAGTTCGCGCGTGACAGGGTCGATGCGCCAGCCCGCGAACGTCATAGGGTCCTGGCCTGGCTTGACCTGGCTTGAATAGGACGATCGACGCAACAGCGCCTTTATTCTCGCCAAAAGTTCCCTGGAACTGAACGGCTTTGTGACATAGTCGTCAGCACCCATTTCCAGTCCAACGACCCTGTCCACCTCTTTCGTGAGCGCGGTTAGCATGAGGATAGGTGTGGTGTCGGATGCCCTGATCCTTCTGCAAATGCTGAAACCATCCTCTCCCGGCAGCATGCCGTCCAGGACGATCAGGTTGAACTCCCTCTTTTTCAGGACGCGGTCCATCTCGACGGCCGATCCGACCGTCTCGGCGGCATAACCTGCATCCCTCATCAACTCGATCAGCATCGTCGCTATGTCCCGATCATCCTCGACGACGAGGATACGGGTTGAAGGTGGACTGGGGACGCTGCACCCGACGTTATCCATAGGCCTGGCCATCTTCTTGCCCTTTCGCTTTCCGAATAACACGCCCAACATCATGGCTGTCAGCAACAATTGTGTTTAATTTTGTTGCTGCGCCGCTCCCGCGAGACCCACCGCATCTGCTTCCACGAAAGCAAACCTTTGCAACGCGGCGCCGATGACCCTGGGGGCCGCGGCTTAGCAATTCTTAACAATACAAAATCCACGGCAATGACAAATCGGGGTTAGTGCCGCCAGACGCGATCATCAAGCGATCGCGAAGTATGCCGACGCGCGTGGAGACCTTGATGGTTCCTGCCTGCAACGGCCCGGACAAGGCGGTAGACATGCATCGACTGGTGGCTATCGTCACGATGGCCTTTCTTGCTGGCCGGTTCACGCCGCACCGCACCACTCACCGATTGCACGCGGTGACAAAGCCAGCCCGTCGCGGGACTGTCGGCACGGGCGGCATCGCGGCATGCCTGATCGTCTCAGGCTGCACGACCGTCGCCAGCGTACAGGAGCCCGATGTCAAAATAGCAAAGGCGTGGCATGCGACCTTGCCGCATGGCGGCCGGACCGGCGATCTCATGTCCTGGTGGGCGACATTTGCCGATCGATCCCTGACGGCCCTCATTGCGTCGGCGCAGGCGCAAAGTCCCACTCTCGAGTCCGCTGCAGCGGAGATCGAAAGGGCTCGCGCCATGCTGGCGTCAACGCAGGCCGGCCTTTTTCCCGCGATAGGCGGCTCGGGTTCGCTAACGCGCGCGGGGACGGGCGGCAACAAAGCCAACCAGATTGCTGCCGAAACGACGACCAGTGGCGTCCTCGACGCCTCCTGGGAGATCGATCTGTTCGGCAAAACGCGCCAGAGAGGCGAAGCCGCGCGGCTGCGGATGCGCGAGCGGGCCGCCGATTGGCACGAAGCGCGCGTCTCGCTCGCGGCGGAGGTGGCGGACTACTATGTGCGGTACCGCGCCTGCCGGCAGCTGGAGCAGATCTATGCCACGGAACTCGCTTCGCAGCGCGAGACGATCCGGGCGATGGAAACGGCCGCAACCTCCGGCCTCATGTCGAGCGCCGACCTTGCTCTGGGTCGGGCGAGCGCTGCAGCCTCGGCCTCGGCACGGACCGCCCAACGTGCGGAATGTGAGGTTCTCGTCAAATCCCTCGCCCGCCTGACCGGCGGTGACGAACCCCGCGTCCGAGAAATTCTGGCAAGGGGCAAGCAAGCCTTACCCGCGCCGGCGAACCTCAAACTGTCCGCAGTGCCTGCCGAAGCCCTGCGCCAGCGCCCCGACATCGACGCCCTCGAACTCGAGGTTGCGGCATCGCTCGCCGAGATCGGCGCGGCAAAAGCCGATCTCTATCCGAGCCTCAGCCTCGGCGGCTCGGTGACGATCAGCAGCTCGTCGCTGACGGGAACGTCTCTTCCCTGGTCCTTCGGCCCGGCCGTCTCGATTCCGCTCTTCGACGGCGGCTCGCGCCGGGCGGCAGTGGGCAGCGCGGCGGCCGCATACAAGGTCGCGGTGGCCACCTACAAAGCAGGCGTGCTGGATGCGGTCGCCGACGTCGAGACCGCGCTGGTGCGGATCGACAGTTCGCGGCGGCGCATTGGCGACGCAAGAATCGCGGCGCGCAACTACCGCGCCTATTTCAAAGCCGTCGATTCGAACTGGCGGGCCGGTGGCGCAAGCCTCCTCGACCGTGAGGATGCCCGGCGCTCGGCGCAGTCGGCGGAGGTCTCGCTCATCGAGATCCGTCGCGATTCCGTGCGCTACTGGATCGCCCTCTACAAGGCGCTCGGTGGCGGCTGGGATGCGAGCGCCTCCTTTCCCAAAGACCTGCCGCGAAAGACGAAGGAAAACCTTCTCTGATGCGATGCTCCCAGCTTCTTTGCGCGGCTATTATCGGCGGGACGCTTGTTCTCGGCACGCAAGCCGCTCCGGCGCAGCAGAACGAGGCGGTCGCGCTGACCGTTGTCGCGGCAAAGCCCGTTGAACGCCAATGGCCCGAAACTGTACCGGCCAGCGGCTGGCTCAGACCATGGCATGAGGCGGTGATCGCCGCGGAAATCGGCGGCCTGCGTGTAACAGACGTCCTTGTCGACGTCGGGTCTGTTGTCTCGAAGGGCCAGCCCCTCGCCCGGCTTGCCGATGAGACGGTCCGCGCCGAGTTGCGCAAGGAAGAGGCTCTTCTGGCAAGTGCCAAGGCAGACCTTGCGAAGGCCAGGGCAAACGCCGACCGGGCACGCAAGGTCCAGGGAAGCGGCGCGCTTTCCGACGAGAAAATAACCGAATATCTCATCGCCGAGCAGACGGCGGTCGCGGCTGTCGATTCCGCCCAGGCCTCGCTGGAAAGCCAGAGGATCAAGCTCGCTCAGGCGATCATTCGGGCCCCGGACGACGGACTGATCACCTCCCGCTCGGCACAGCTTGGCGCTGTCGTCTCTTCCGGCACGGAGCTGTTTCGTCTCGTGCGCCAGCAGCGCGTCGAGTGGCAAGCCGAAATTTCCGCACGCTATCTGCCCCTCATCAAGGCAGGCCTGATCGCCACGATCGTCGGCCCCGACGAGCGGCGCATGCAAGGGACCGTTCGGCTTGTAGCACCAACGGTCAGCACCGATACCGGCCGGGCGCTCGCCTATGTGGCGCTGCCTGCGCAGGCGCACCCGCCCATCGGCCTCTACGTCACCGGCGAGATCGAGCACGCGGCCACGGCGGCGCTGACCGTGCCAGAAACGGCGCTCATCATGCGGGACGGCATCGCCTACCTCTTCACCGTGGGTTCGGACAAACGCGCATCACGCGTGCGTGTGGAAACCGGACGCCGCAATGGCAGCGAAGTCGAAATCCTCTCAGGCCTTGATCCGTGGGCCGACGTGGTGGCGGCGGGCGGCACTTTCCTTTCGGATAGGGCGCTTGTCCGGGTGGAGGAGGACGCACGATGAACTTTTCCGCCTGGTCGATCCGCAATCCGGTCCCCGCCATCCTCCTGTTCATGCTGCTCACCGTCGGCGGTCTGCTCGCCTTCGATCGCCTGGGAGTGCAGAACTTTCCCGACATGGTTCTGCCGACGGTCCAGATCAACGCGGCGCTTGAAGGTGCCGCGCCGGCTCAGCTCGAAACCGAAGTCGCGCGCAAGATCGAGGACAAGCTCGCTTCGCTGAGCCTCTTGGACCACGTCACGACCACGATCACCGACGGCGCGGTCAGCATCAACGTGTCATTCAAGCTGGAGAAGGACGGCGAGACAGCGCTCAACGAAGTGCGCAATGCCGTCAACAGTATGAGCGGCGACCTGCCTGCCCAGATGCAGACGCCAAGCGTGACGAAATCGACGGTGCAAGGTTCGCCCCTCATTGCTTACGCCGTGCGCTCCGTCCGTCTCAACGAGACGGAACTTTCGTGGTTCGTCGACAACCACATGACGAAAGCCCTGCTTGCCCTGTCCGGCGTCGGCGAGGTCAACCGGATCGGCGGCATCGATCGCGAAATTCATATCGATCTTGACCCTCGTCTGATGAGCTCGCTTGGCCTTAGCGCGGCAACCGTTTCCGCGCGGCTCAAATCGGTGCAGTCGGATTCTTCGGGCGGCCGAGCCGAAATCGGCGGCAGCAAGCAAGCTATCCGCACACTCGGCGCGGTTTCTTCGGTAGAGGCGTTGAGGGCGCTCGCGATCCCGCTTCCCAGCGGCGCGCTGATGCGCCTCGACGAGATCGCCACGGTTACGGACAGCTTCGCTGACCGCTCGTCCATCGCCTATCTCGACCGGACGCCGGTCATCGCCGTGCAGGTCAAGCGCTCGAACGGCTTTTCAGACACCGGTGTCGCGGCAGCGATCCAGAAAGCCATGCAGACTTTCGCTGCTGCCAATCCCGACGTCGAGATCATCCAGGCCTACAGCACGACCGGGCCGATCATCGAGAACTATGACGGCTCCATGCACATGCTCTACGAGGGCGCGATCCTCGCGATTGTGGTGGTCTGGCTTTTCCTGCGTGACTGGAGGGCGACTTTCCTCTCGGCGGTGGCGCTTCCCCTATCGGTTATCCCGACCTTCCTTGTGATGTACCTGGCGGATTTCAGCCTTAACACCGTGACGCTGCTTGCGATCTCGCTCGTGGTCGGCATCCTCATCGACGATGCGATCGTCGAGATCGAGAATATCGCGCGCCACTTGCAGATGGGCAAACCGCCGAAGCAGGCCGCGCTTGAGGCCGCTGACGAGATCGGCCTTGCGGTCATCGCCACGACGCTGACGCTCGTCGCGGTCTTCCTGCCGACAGCCTTCATGAGCGGCATACCGGGCCTGATCTTCCGTCAGTTCGGCGTGACGGCGGCGGTCGCAGTTCTCGCCTCATTGGTTGTCGCGCGCCTGCTGACGCCGATGATGGCGGCCTACCTGATGAAAGCCCATCCGGTCGAAACAAGGGATGGCCGCATCATGCGCGCCTACATGGCCGTCGTCGAAGCGTGCCTGCATCGTCGCAAAGTGACGGTCGCCTGCGTCTGCCTGTTCCTTGGTCTCTCGCTTTCGACGATCCCGTTCCTCAGTTCCGGCTTCCTGCCCGCATCGGACGATGCGCAGACAGGGGTCACTCTGACGCTGCAACCCGGCAGCACGATCGAGCAGACGGACGCGATTACCAAACGGGCCATTGATATTGTTTCCCGACTGCCAGACGTGACGCGGGTGTTCTCCGCCGTCGGAAGCGCCTCTTCGGACGATCTGACCGAGTCCACCACGACCGCCGACACCGCGATCGCCTCACTCGTTGTGGACCTGAAGAAGATCGGTGAACGCACCCGCACGCAGACGGAGATCGGAAGCGATATCCGGCAAGCCCTGGCCGTTTTGCCAGGTGTCAGGCTCGCCGTGGGCACCGGCGGCAGCGGCACGACATTGCAAATCACACTCGCCAGCGACGATTCCGGTGCGCTCGATCAGGCGGCCGCCGCGCTCGAGGAACAACTGCGCACCCTCAAGGGCACGGGCGCGGTGACCTCCAGTGCCTCCCTGGAGGCGCCGGAAATCCAGATCGTCCCGAACCTCGACCGTGCGGCCGCCCTTGGTGTTACAGCGGAAGCGATTTCCGAAGCGGTCCGCGTAGCGACGAACGGCGACTATTCCTCCTCACTTGCAAAGCTGAACTTGCAGCAACGCCAGCTTTCCATCCGCGTCCGGTTTGATCCCAGCAACCGGACGGCCTTCGACAACATCGCCAATCTTCGCGTCGCCGGCGCCAGGGGCAGCGTCGATCTCGGCTCGGTCGCCGAGATCGGCATCGGCGGCAGCCCGTCGGAGATCAGCCGCATCGACCGTTCAAGAAACGTCACGCTGTCAGTCGAACTCAACGGGCGCATCCTCGGCGATGTCTATAGCGAGGCAAAGGCTTTGCCCGCCCTTCGGGCCCTTCCGGAAGGCGTCAAACTTGTCGAGCAGGGCGAATTGGAGCGCAGTTCCGAACTCTTCGACAACTTTGCCATTGCCATGGCGATCGGGGTCTTCTGCATCTATGCCGTGCTGGTTCTTCTCTTCCATGACTTCCTTCAGCCGCTGACGATCCTGATGGCGCTGCCGCTGTCCCTCGGCGGCGCGCTCCTGCCGTTGGTGCTGACCGGTACGAGCTTTTCCATGCCGGTGGTGATCGGGCTGCTCATGCTCATGGGCGTGGTGACGAAGAATTCGATCCTGCTGGTTGAATACGCGATCATCTCACGCCGCGCAGGCCTCTCTAGGTTCGACGCCCTCGTCGACGCCTGCCATAAGCGCGCCCGCCCGATCGTCATGACAACGATCGCGATGGGCTGCGGCATGCTGCCCGTGGCCCTCAGCCTCAGCGGCGGCGACCCCAGTTTCCGTCAACCGATGGCAATTGTCGTCATCGGTGGCCTGATGACCTCTACCGTGCTTAGCCTCGTCGCCATTCCCGTCATCTTCACCTTTGTCGATGATTTTCTCGCGCTTCTCAAACGACTTGTCGGCCAGAAACAGCAGAAGGCTTCACGGGCCTCCTCACCTGAAGACGGGGGACGGTCCGAGGTGCGGCTTTGGGC
>NZ_RZSU01000032.1:0-61770 GCF_003997585.1 Mesorhizobium sp. M5C.F.Cr.IN.023.01.1.1
AGCCTCGCCAGTTGCACGGTGAGTAGGCCGATCACGCCGCCGCCAAGCACGGCGACCGAGGAGCCGGGTCTGATCTGCGCCAGGTCCAAGCCATGCAGGCAGCAGCCAAGCGGCTCGCAGAACGCGCCATGCGTCGGCTTCAGGTCTTTCGGAAGGGAGAAGGCCTGCTTCCGAGGCAGCACGACATATTCGGCGAAGCCGCCGTCGCGGCGGATGCCGATGGCAATCAGATTATGGCAGAGATTGATGCGACCGGCACGGCAGTGCGGACAGCTCCCGCAGGCGATGTTGGGATCGCCGGTGACGCGATCACCTACGGAAAAGTCGGACACAGCCGTTCCAATCGCCTCGACGATCCCGGAGAATTCATGTCCGAGCGTCACCGGCGGCATGCAGGGAAATTCGCCATGGAACAGATGCCGGTCGGTGCCGCAGACGCCGCATGCCTCGATCCGCACCAGGAGATCGTCCGGCCCGGCGGCCGGTTTGCCGACCTCCCGCAGGGCGATATTGCCTACGCCCTCCAGCCGCACCGCTTTCATCTCTGTTGCGCCTCCGGCATCAATTGAAACTCGGTGGTTGGGACAGATCGGGTGCTGGCGCTGCTGGCTTGGCAGGCGGCGGTTCACCGAAATTCGGCGGCTGCGACAGGTCCTGCGTGCCTGGCGCCGCAGGCGCGGCCGGTGCCGTGCCATCCGCCGGCGGTGTCGCGAGGGGCGACAGGCCGAATCCAGGCATTTCCGGTACCTTGTAATCGATCGTGCCCGGATCGACTGGCGTGCCCTTGTAATGCATCACCATCTGCGGAAAGGCGATGGTCAACCCGATCATGATGACCTGGATGCAAACGAAGGGAACCGCCCCCCAATAGATCTGGCCGGTGGTCACCGGTGCGGTCTGCTTGCCGGTGAGGCGATCCAGATAGGGCACCCGGGCGGCGACCGAGCGCAGGTAGAACAGCGCGAAGCCGAAGGGCGGGTGCATGAAGCTGGTCTGCATGTTGACGCCGAGCAGCACGCCGAACCAGATCAGGTCGATGCCGAGCTTGTCCGCGGCCGGCGCCAAAAGCGGGACGATGATAAAGGCGAGCTCGAAGAAATCGAGGAAGAAGGCGAGCAAGAAGACGAGGATGTTGACGCCGATCAGGAAGCCGACTTCACCGCCCGGCAGCGATGTCAGAAGGTGTTCGACCCAGATATGGCCGTTGACGCCGTAGAAGGTGAGCGAGAACACCCGCGCGCCGATCAGGATGAACAGCACGAAGGACGACAGCCGCGTCGTCGACGCCAGCGCCTGCTTGATCACGTCCAGCGACAGCCGCCCTTTCATCGCCGCCATGATCAGCGCGCCGACGGCGCCCATGGCGCCGCCCTCGGTTGGGGTGGCGATGCCGAGAAAGATGGTGCCTAACACCAGGAAGATCAGCGCCAGCGGCGGAACCAGCACGATGATCACCTGCTGCGCCAGCCGCGACATCATGTTGATCTTCAGGCGCTGGTCGGCGATCGCCACGACGTAGATGAAGACCACGCCGATGGTGGCGCCGAGAATGTCGGCGTTTTGGCCCTGCGACGGCGCAAGATAGCGATAGGCCGCGTAGGAAACCACGACTGCCGCCAGCACCGCGATCAGCAGCGACAGGACGCCGTGGCCGAGCGTGCGGGCCTCCAGCGGCAGGGCCGGCATCGACTTCGGCCGGGCAATCGACATGATCACAATGTACATCGTGTAAAGGCTGGTCAGAATCAGCCCCGGGATCAGCGCGCCCGCATACATGTCGCCAACCGAGCGGCCGAGCTGGTCGGCCAGAACGATCAGCACCAGCGAGGGCGGAATGATCTGGGCGAGCGTGCCCGATGCGGCAATCACGCCGGACGCCACACGGCGGTCATAGCCGTAGCGCAGCATGATCGGCAGCGAGATCAGGCCCATCGCGATGACGGAAGCAGCCACCACACCCGTGGTTGCGGCAAGCAGCGCGCCGACGAAGATCACGGCATAGGCGAGCCCGCCGCGGATCGGTCCGAACAGCTGGCCGATCGTATCGAGAAGGTCCTCGGCCATGCCCGATCGTTCGAGCACGATGCCCATGCACGTGAAGAACGGGATGGCCAGCAGCGTGTCGTTCGACATCACCCGGCTGCCGTAGAAATTGTCCGGCAGTGCGTGCAGCAGCGGCCAAGCGAGATTGATCGAGCCGCCCGAATAGGGCGACAGGAGGACGCCGATAAAGAAGAACAGCAGGCCGTTGGCGGCGAGCGAAAATGCGACTGGATAGCCGATCAGCAGGAAGATGATCAGCGAGGCGAACATGATCGGCGCCATGTTCTGGGCGATGAACTCGATCACGAGCGCACCTCTTCGGCGAGCGCTTTCGCTTCGAGTTCGGCCTGCTCATGTACCGATATAAACGGGGTGGGATCGTCCATGTCGCCGCGCATGATGGCGATCTTCTTGATGATTTCGGAGATCCCTTGGAGCGCGAGCAGGAAAAAGCCTACCAGCAGGATCGCCTTTGCCGGCCAGATGATCAGCCCGCCGGAATTGTTCGACATTTCGCCGCTGCGAAACGACAGCGAAACATAGGGGACGAAATAGATCACCATCAGCGTCACGAATGGCATCAGGAAAAAGAGGTGACCGAGAAGGTCGATCCAGTGCTGTACGCGGCGCGAGAACATGCCGTAGACGACGTCGATGCGGATATGGTCGTTCTGCTTCAGCGTGTAGGCAGCGGCCAGCATGAAGGCGGCGCCGAACAAATACCACTGTAGTTCCAGCCAGGCGTTCGATGACATGTCGAACGTCTTGCGGATGACCGCATTGGCGGCGCTGACCAGGATTGCCAGCAGGATCAGCCACGACACCCATCTGCCGATGAATTCGTTCACGCGATCAATGGTTCTGGATAGAGCGAGAAGCCCTGCCATGCATTCCTCCCTTATGTCAGCGGCGCGCCAATCCTGCTTGTTTTCCGTCGCGTCGCTGTGGCCCAACGGTATGCCGTGCGTGGCCCGGCGGGTCAACACAGCGCAGACCGAGTAAAACAATCTTGTTAAGTGAGGAAGGGGCTTGTGAGATGAGGAAGCGGCGAAACAGCTGCCTGACCAGCGCATGACCCGAAAATTGGAATCGATTTTCGCTGGGGATCATGCGCAAAACCAAAGTGCTACAGCGCCCTTTGCGCGTCCCAGAGACGCGCGGCACTGTAGACGTCATGCAGCCAAAGTCTACTCAGGTCTGATGCAGTCAGACGATCTTGCTCTGGTCGCGACCGGCGCCGATCAGTACCAGCATGGCGACGAGGAACAGATATATCCAGCCATCGCGCCATTCGAGCGGAAAATAGCCGGCCCACAGCGATTCGGCCATGCCGAAAGCGGCAGCGCCAAGTGCTGCCCGCAACGGCGAGAGATAGCCGCCCACCGCCGTCACAAACAGGATTTTCAGCCCGTAGACCAACCCTGTGCCGAAACTGATGTTGCCGTAGTAGAAGGCGGCGAGCACGCCGGCCAGTGCCGCGCAAAGGCCGCCGAAAAGCACCGCACGCCGAAGTACCGCGCGAACATCGACGCCGCACATCGCTGCCGCCCTGGGATCGTCGGACACGGCGCGCCAGCGCCGGCCGAAGCTTGATCGGGCAAACGCCCAGGCGGCGAGCCCGATAGTTGCCGCGACGACAGCGCAGTCGAGCAACTGGATGAGCGTCAGCGTGGCATTGAAATTGGCCCCCCGTGCAAAAATGATGGGCTGGGCCAGCATTGGCGGCAGCCACAGATCATGGGTGTCGGCGGCGATACGGCTGGCTTCCGACAGCGCCAGCAATATGCCGAGCGTCGTCACCACGATGGCGTTGGGCGAGCGATCGGCCAACGGTTCGAAGATGCTTCGCGACAAGACACGGCTGAGCAGCGCCGCATAAAGGAACGCCGCAGCTACGCCGAGCGCGACGGATGCAAACAGCGTCAGCCACAGCGCCTGATAGCCGAACGCCGCGGTGAGGATCATCGTATGCCCGCAAAAGGCGAACAGCGCCCCATAGGCAAGATTGGTGCGGTGCAGGATGCCGTTGGTCAGCACGTAGCCGAAGGCAAGCAACGCGTAGAGCGCGCCCGAATGCAGCCCGTTCAGAACCTGCTGGAAGAAATAGAGCATGCAATGTCCTCGATGCATGCCCCGCAATCGGGGCGCAGCGGTTTGGGACGAACGACATTCTCAAGACAAGGCAATGGCGATTGCCTCCGTGACGAGCGTTGCACCCGGAATCTAACTTGTCAAACGCGATTTATCGGTTAGATTCGCCATATGGCAGTATCCTGGATTCCGCACCGCTTCACCGGTGGCATGCTTGCGCTCGACACGGCGAACACCGTCGTCTTGCGGAACGATCCGGAGAAAACCTTCGACCGGCTCAAAGATCCGGCCGAGATCGCCCGCTTTGCCGAAGCGGCGAGCGGGTTTCGCGCCGCCGAGCTCGGCGGCAGGCCGCTCGTAGCGCCGGCGCCTGAAAAGATCGCGCCGGTGGTGCTGTCGATCAGGGAGACGACCGATCGGCTGTTTCGCCGCGCGGTTTCGAAAGGTGCGATCGCCACCGGAGACATGCCTGAATTCCTTGCAGCCTGCGCCGACGGACTCGCCCAAAGCCGCACCGAAATCGGGAGGCCCGGAAAACCGTTCGGCAATCCGGCGACGCCGATTGCCTTCGAGGCGGCGCTTGCGGTCTCGGCGCTGTCGCTGCTGCACGGCGACACAATTGCCAGGCTGAGGATATGTCCGAACTGCAGCTGGCTGTTTGTCGACAAAAGCCGCAATTCCAGCCGCCTCTGGTGCGACATGGCGGTGTGCGGCAACCGACAGAAGGCAAACCGATACTATCGCCGCCGGACCGCGGCGAGGGAGATCACCAATGTGTAAAAGATACTCGCGCGCGATGATTGTCTTCGCGGCGTTGTTCGCGGTGGCCGCGCTCGGCGCCTGCCGTGACTCCGGCAAGGACCAGCTGTTCGCCATTTCCGGGAAGCTGTTCGAGTTCAACTACCGGCTGGGCATCGCCACCTATGTCATCACCCTCAATCCGCTGCGGCCGGTGGGTGAGGGACAGGTCGCCGTGGTCTCCTTCCAGAACCCGGCCGGTGGTGATCCGATCATCGTCACCCAGAAAATATGGCCGAAGCTGCCGCATGTGACGCTGACCAGCCCGCCGCTCACCTGCGTCGTCAAGGACAAGCCCTATGCGGTGTCGATCCGCATCGAGGATTCCAGCGGCAAATTGCTGCAGAGTTTCGAGACGACACTGACGTCCTCGCTCGACCAGTCGATCCTGCCCGACCGGCCTCTCGTGGTCGGGCCAGTCTACGAGCTCAACAAGGACCTGGCCGGCCATGTCGACGGCAAGCTGCCCGGCGAACCGAAGCCCAGTTGCCCAAAGGCTGCATGATGCGTCACCAGTGGCACTGACCGCCGCCGGAATTTTCGTGCTCGGCCATCCTCCCCGACAGGCGTTTCGTGGCGCCACACGGCCGCGCAGGGATCATTTGTTGCGCCTCGTCTGGCATCTTCGATTTTGTTTGACCTCCCCGGCAAGGGAAGAAAGACTGTAGGCACTCGACTCCGACGTTGGCTGCGCACCTCTAGCCGTGGCCGCACAGGAAATGCCTGATGACGCTGTATGATGTCGCGCTCGACGACAAGTTCGACCTGGGGAAGGAGCGCATCTTCCTTTCCGGCGCGCAGGCGGTCATCCGCATGCTGCTGATGCAGCGCGCGCGCGACCGCCGGGCTGGCCTGAACACCGCCGGCTTCGTCTCCGGCTATCGCGGCTCGCCGCTCGGCGGCCTCGACATGCAGCTTTGGAAGGCCCGGAAACAGCTCGCCCAGTCGGACATCGTCTTCCAGCCCGGCCTCAACGAGGAACTCGCGGCCACCGCCTGCTGGGGTTCGCAGCAGGCCGAATTGCTGGGTGAGGGCACGCATGACGGCGTCTTTTCTGTCTGGTACGGCAAGGGACCGGGCGTCGATCGCTCCGGCGACGTGTTCCGCCATGCCAACCTCGCCGGCTCGGCTAGATATGGCGGCGTGCTTGCCCTGATGGGCGACGACCACATGGCCGAATCCTCGACCAACGCGCACGCCACCGAATTCCTGTTCGTCGACACCATGGTGCCGATCCTCAATCCGGCGGGTGTCCAGGAGATTATCGACTATGGGCTCTACGGCATTGCCATGTCGCGTTTTGCCGGCACATGGGCGGCGATCAAATGCGTCAAGGACAACATCGAATCGACGGCTTCGGTCGATGCAGCGCTCGAACGGCTTGATATTGTCATCCCGGACTTCGACATGCCGCCTGGCGGCCTCAACATTCGCAACGAGATCGACATGCTCGGCCAGGAGGAGCGGCTGCATGAATATAAGCGCGCCGCCGCTTCGGCCTTCATCCACGCCAACGGGCTGAACCGGATCGTCTATTCCGGTGGCAGCAACCCGAAGCTTGGCATTGTCACCATCGGCAAGAGCTATCTCGACGTCCGCCAGGCGCTGGAAGACATCGGCGTCGACGAGACCGCCGCCAACCGCATCGGTATCAGGCTGTTCAAGGTCGGCTGCCCGTGGCCGCTCGACCTGCAGCACATCGCCGACTTCGCTCGCGGCCTCGACACCATCGTCGTCGTCGAGGAGAAACGATCGCTGATCGAGGTGCAGCTGCGCGAGAACCTTTACGGCACCGCCATGCAGCCGGTCATCGTCGGCAAGAAGGACGAGCGCGGCAACGGGCTGTTCCCGGCCAAGGGCGCGCTCGATCCAAACGACATCGCCATCGCGCTCGGCGAGAGAATCTTGCGAACGATTGGTCCCTCGGACGAGATCGCCGCGCGGGTGGCGAAACTTCGCCAATTCCAGGCAATGCTCGCCGACACCACTGACATCGCCTCTCGCACGCCCTTCTTCTGCTCCGGCTGCCCACATAATTCATCGACCAAGGTGCCCGACGGCTCGCTCGCCGCCGCCGGCATCGGTTGCCATTTTATGGCGCTGTGGATGGACCGCAACACCGTTGGTTTCACCGCCATGGGCGGCGAGGGCGCGCAATGGGTCGGCCAGGCGCCGTTCTCGAAGCGCGACCACATCTTCCAGAATCTCGGCGACGGCACCTACAACCACTCTGGTGCGCTGGCGATCCGCTTCGCGCTGTCGACCGACGCCAACATCACCTACAAGATCCTCTACAACGACGCCGTCGCCATGACCGGCGGCCAGCCGCACGAGGGTGGCCTGACCGTGGACATGATCGCCAGACAGGTGCGGGCCGAGGGCGTCGAGCGGATCGCCATCGTCACCGACGAGCCGGACAAATATACCGGCAAGATCGAATTCCCCGCCGGCGCCACCATCCATCACCGCGACGACCTCGACATCATCCAGCGCGAATTGCGCGTGGTCAGGGGTGTTTCCGTGCTGATTTACGACCAGACCTGCGCCGCCGAGAAACGCCGTCGCCGCAAGCGTGGCACCTTCCCAGATCCCGACAAGCGCGTCTTCATTAACGAACTGGTCTGCGAAGGCTGCGGCGACTGTGGGGTGCAGTCGAATTGCGTGTCGATCCAGCCGGTCGAGACCGAATTCGGCCGCAAGCGCAGGATTGACCAGTCGAGCTGCAACAAGGATTTCTCCTGCATCACCGGCTTCTGTCCGTCCTTCGTCACCGTGCATGGTGCCAAGATCAGGAAGGCCGAGGGTATGGCCGGCACGACCGATCCGCTCGACGGCGTGCCCGCGCCCGCTGAATTTCCGCTCGGCCAACAGGGCTGGGCGGCGATCATCGACGGCATCGGCGGCACCGGCGTCGTCACCATCGGTGCGGTGCTCGGCATGGCGGCTCATCTCGAAGGCAAGGGCTGCGCCATGATCGACATGGCCGGCCTTGCCCAGAAGGGCGGCTCGGTGTTCACCCATGTCCGCATCGCGCGCAGCCCGGGCGATATCCATGCCATCCGCGTTTCGGCCGGCAAGGCCGACCTTGTGCTTGGCTGCGACCTCGTCGTGTCGGGCGCTCAAAAGGTGCTCGCCGCGGTGCGTGAGGGCCACACGATCTTCCTCGCCAACACCGCCGAGATCATGCCCGGCGAGTTTACCCGGTCGGCAGATTTCTCACTGCCTGTCGAGCGGCTGAAAAAGGCGATCCGCACTGCCGCCGGCGACGATAAGGCGCATTTCTTCGACGCCACCCGCACCGCCACCGCGCTGTTCGGCAGTTCTCTCGGCGCCAACATGTTCATGCTCGGCTTCGCCTTCCAGCATGGCGGCTTGCCGCTGTCGGCCGAGGCAGTCGAAAACGCGATCGAGCTCAACGGCCAAGCCGTGGCGATGAACGTCTCAGCCTTCCGCTGGGGCCGCCGCGCGGCCCACCAGCCGGATTTCGTGCGCGGCCTCGTTGCCCAGCCGGGCAAGACCGCACAGACTGCCGCTGCCGCCGAAACGCTGGACGACATCATCGCCCGCCGCGTCGCCTTCCTCACCGCTTATCAGAACGCTGCCTATGCCACGCGCTACGTCGACAGACTGGCCGCGTTGCGCAAGGCCGAAGCCAGGGCGATGCCCGGTTCGACTGATGTGACCGAGGCCGCTGCGAGGAACCTGTTCAAGCTGATGGCGATCAAGGACGAATACGAGGTGGCGAGGCTCTACACCGACGGCTCCTTCGCCGCCGAGCTGGGCAAGCAGTTCCAGAGCTACGACAAGCTCGAATTCCATCTCGCGCCGCCGATGATGGGCAGGCGCGGCAAGGACGGCAAGCCGAGGAAGTCGAGTTTCGGTCCCTGGATGATGAAGGGGTTCCGCCTGCTGGCAGGGATGAAAGGCTTGCGCGGCACGGTCTTCGACGTGTTCGGCTACAGTACTGAAAGGCATATGGAGCGGCAGCTTCTTGCGCAGTACGAAGCCGATCTGGAGCTTATCGCCGGCGCCCTGGCGCCGGGCAAGCTCGAGGCCGCGGCCGCGCTTGCCGCGGTGCCGGCGCTCATTCGCGGCTATGGTCACGTCAGGCAGGCCAGTGCCGAAAAGGCCGCTGGCGAGCGTCTAAGGCTGCTCGATCGCCTGGCAAAGACGCCGGATCGGCCAGAACTCCAGGCCGCCGAGTGATTGATACGTCTTGTTTACCCGAAGAATAGCTTCCCCGGGCGTCAACCGACCTGACGGTGTGGCCCGAAACGGCCTCTCTAAATCTTTCTTAAGGCGAATGTGACACAGCTTGGCTCCCCAGGGTTGGGATTCAGGCGTGAATCTGAAAAGAAAAAACGAGATTCCGGTCGACGTCTATATCCCGTTCGTGGAAACTCTGTTTCGCGACGGGGTGACGCTTTCGATCGGCATTCTCGCGCAAACCTTCCTGATCGGACTTGTCTGGTGGAAGAACGGCGATCCGCGCTACCTGCTTGTTGCAATCGCGATGATCCTCGTCGGCATATTCCGCATGAGGAACTTCCGAAAATACAACAATTTGCCACCACCGACGACCTGGGAGGAAGCGCACAAGCGCGAAAACGATTATATACTCTACGGCTCCCTGCATGGGCTTACGCTCGGGGCTTTTTGCCTGCTCGGCATCTACTTTGCGCGCGACGATTTCGCCGAGATCGCCTCCGTTTGCCTGACGCTGGCGACCGCGACCTCGATTGCCGGCCGCAACTACGGCTCGCCGCGCATGGTGACCATCCTGACCCTTGCATTGACCTGGCCCATCTCGCTGGGCTTCCTGCTGCGCGGCGATATCTATCATGTCCTCCTTGGCCTGCTGTCAGCGCCGTTCCTGTTCGCGATCCGCAAATTCGCCAATACGGTGCGCGATGTGCTTTTTGCGGCGGTGTCGGAGGAGAAGAAGGCGAACAGCCTTGCCCAGCGCTTCAATCGGGCGCTGAACACCATGTCTCATGGCCTTGTCATGCTCGGCCCCGACGGCCGGGTGGCGGTGGCCAATGCCGAAGCCGCGCATCTGATGTCGCTCAAATCGCCCGACGCACTGCTCGGGCGATCGATTCACGGTCTGCTGATGCGCGGCGTTGCCGGCGGCATGCTGGCGCCGAAGGACTGCCGCTACATCGAAGCCCAGCTTACGCGCGCCCTGCGCGAGGGCCGCGACCGCAAGGTTCTCGTCTCGCTCGGGAACGGTCAGCACTATGAGTTCTCGGCGCGTGAAGGCAGCCAGGAACTGGGGGTCATCACCTTCGAGGATGTGACGGCCCGCGTTGAGGCGGAAGACAAGATCCGCTTCATGGCGCGCTATGACAACCTCACCGGCCTGCCCAACCGCGCATATTTCCACGAGCTGATCGGAGAGGCCATGGCATCCGGTGACCTCGAGCGTCTCTGCGGGCTCGCTGTGCTCGACCTCGACGACTTCAAGAGCGTCAACGACACGCTTGGCCACCCGGTCGGCGACGGATTGATCTACGCCGTCGCTGAACGGCTGGCGGCGGTCGCCGGACCAGGCGTCACCGTCAGCCGTTTCGGCGGCGACGAGTTCATGATCTTCTTCGACCGCGTCGAGGACGAGAGCCATCTGTCCAGCCAAATCGACGGGATTTTCATTGAGCTGCAGGGCGAGGTCGACGTCGCCGGCCATGGGCTGCGCATTCAGGCCAGCGGTGGCGCGGTGCTGTCGAGGGTCAGGGATACCGATGTCGACGCCATGATCGTCAAGGCGGACCTCGCGCTCCACAAGGCCAAGGAACTCGGCAAGAATACTTGGCGGTTGTTCGAGGCGTCGATGGAGGCCGCTTTCCGCAACCGTCAGCTGATGAAGGCGGATCTGCGCACCGCGGTAGAAAGCAAGGGGTTGCGGGTGGTCTACCAGCCGATCGTGGCGATGAGCACGATGCGCATAGCCAGCTGCGAGGCGCTGTGCCGTTGGGACCACCCCGATCTCGGACCAATTTCGCCCAGCATCTTCATTCCGCTGGCGGAAGAAATGGGCATCATTTCCGAGATCAGCACCTTCGTTCTGCATGCGGCGTGCACCGAATGCGCCAAATGGCCCGCACAAACCAGTGTCTCGGTCAATCTCTCGGCCAAGGACTTCCGCAACCGCGACGTTATCGAGAAGGTTCGCCATGCGCTTGCCAGTTCCGGTCTCGCCGCCGGCCGACTGGAGATCGAGGTCACCGAGACGGCACTGCTCGACGACAAGTCGCTGACGCGTCAGTATATCGAGGAATTGAAGCGGCTTGGCGTGCGCATCGCGCTCGATGATTTCGGCACCGGCTATTCGAGCCTGAGCTATCTCCACAAACTTCCGCTCGACAAGATCAAGATCGACCGTTCGTTCCTGATGGACGTTACCCAGAACAGCCGTTCGCTCGAACTGCTCAAGGGCATCGTCAATCTGTCACGGCCACTGGGGCTTTCGGTGACAGTCGAGGGCGTCGAGACTTTCGAGCAGCTCAAGATCCTTGCCTTGCAGGTCAAGCCGGACCTGGTTCAGGGATTCCTGTTCGGCTCGGCGCTAAGCGCGTCCGGTATCGAGACCATGTCAAGCACGGTCTGGCCCTTCGCCAAGGACATCAAGACGGCCAGGAAGGCGACGCATCCCTGATTTTCATGGAAGAATCTCGTACTTTAGTATAATTTTTACACTCATTAACCTTAATAGCCGGTAAACGATCTCTATCTTGTTTTCATCTTTACATCTTACGACCCTGCCGTAGTGTTGATCGCGGCGGCAGTTCCGGGGATTGAGTTTTATGGTTGTTGAGTTGATTTCGCCTCGCCAGGCGGCGGGTGCGGACGGGAGTGATGCGTCCGACACTATGTCCAGCTTTGCCAGGAATGTTTCGGCGATGCTCGAGCGGACGGAATACCGTCGCTGCGACAAGGGCGAAGACCTCGAGGACATTTACCGCCTGCGCTACAAGTCGTATCGCTCCAACGATATGGTGCCCGACAACGAGAACCATACCATTCACGACGAGCTCGACGACGCGCCGAATGTCTTTCGTTTCGGCGTCTACATCGACCAGGAACTCGTCAGCACGCTGCGCATCCATCGCGTCACGCTTGCGACGCCGATGTCGCCTTCCACCAAGGCTTTCGGCGATATCGTCATGCCGATGCTGGCCGAGGGACTGAGCTTCATCTGTCCCAGCCGGTTCGCCTCCGACCCCGACTGGTCACGCGTCTATCCGCAAATTCCCTACCTAACATTGCGGCTCGCCGGCATGGCGTGTTTCCATTTCAACGCGCCTTACTGCCTGTCGACCATTCGCGAGGACCACGCCGGCTTCTACAAGCGGATCTACTATTCCGAGAAGATCAGTGAGGCCCGCGCCTATCCCGGCGTCTACAACAAGGTCGTGCTCTACCGTGCCGACGTCGATGCGATCCGCGAGCGGTCCCTCTCCCGGTTCCCGTTCTTCCGTTCGACTCCGATGGAGCAGCGCATGCTGTTCGACACGCCCAATGTTGGTGAACTCGCGCCGCTGACCATACTGCCCACAGCCAAATATTTTCGCGAAGCCGCATGATGTATGTCGCCCAAAAGCGCGCAGCGGTTTTGCGACAACAACATGCGCCTAAACAAGGCAAGACATTCGGCAACTTTGCGGCCAGGCGATGGAGCTTTCCGGCCGCTTCGGCGTTCCGGCAAGCGCGCCGGTGGCGCATGAACGACGTCGACCCGCATAGCGTTGGCGGCAATCCTATCGAAAGGAAACGAGATGACCATATCCACGCTCGCACTCACTCCGCTGATCTCGCTGATTGCCGGCGTGCTGATCCTGGTGATGCCGCGACTCCTCAACTACATCGTCGCCCTCTATCTGATCGTCGTCGGCCTGCTCGGCCTGTTTCCGCAGCTTGCCGGTTGATGTGACAAGCCTCAGCCGCAAGGAAGCGCAAGGCGGCAGCCACGGTCACCTCTGGAACATCCTCTCTGCATCGGGCAGCTTCAACTTTCCTTTGAGGCTGTGTCTCCAGCGATGCGGCAATAGCGCCATTGCCCTCGGCCTGGCTTTTCGCTATGTGCCTGAAAGATGTCTTCGAAGGGGTATTCCTATGGCTGATCACTCGCCGACCGGTCCTGTCGAACTAGGCGCGAAGATGGACTATGCCGAGCACGACCGCACCTATGCCGGCTTTGTCATGCTCGCCAAATACGGGTCGCTGTTTTGCGCCGCCGTGCTTCTGGCAATGGCTTTCGGCTTCTTTGCGGGCGGCTTCTTCTCGGCATTTGTCCTGTTCGTTCTGATCCTCGCCGTCGGCGCTTTCATTCTCCGGTAAATTCTTCAAAACCCTTGCCCGTGACATCGCCGGAAGTCCGGCCGGCGTCCTGCGCAGACAGGTTCCAGCCGAAAGGATCATGCGGTGGGACAGACGGTTTTCATCCCTCGTGAGCTCGATGCGAACGAGCCGCGCGTTGCTGCCTCGCCCGATACGGTGAAGCGGCTGGCGGGGCTAGGGTTCGACGTGATCGTCGAAAGCGGCGCCGGCACGGCATCGCGCATTCCTGACGACGAGTTCGGTAAGGCCGGCGCTGTGATCGGTAAGGCCGCCGATGTCGCCAAGGCCGATGTGGTGCTGAAGGTGCGCCGGCCTGATGAGGCGGAGCTGAAGGCCTATCGCCCGGGCACTGCCGTCATCGCCATCATGGATCCCCATGGCAACGATGCTGCCGTCGATGCTCTGGCAAGGGCCGGCGCCACCGCCTTCTCGATGGAGTTCATGCCGCGCATCACGCGCGCCCAATCGATGGACGTCCTATCCAGCCAGGCGAACCTCGCCGGCTATCAGGCGGTGATCGACGCGGCTGCCGAATATGACCGGGCGCTGCCGATGATGATGACGGCGGCCGGCACGGTGCCGGCGGCGAAAGCCTTCATCATGGGCGTCGGCGTCGCCGGCCTGCAGGCCATTGCAACTGCAAGGCGGCTTGGCGCCGTCGTCACCGCCACTGACGTGCGCCCCGCAGCCAAGGAACAGGTCGCCTCGCTGGGCGCAAAATTCCTCGCGGTCGAGGACGAGGAATTCAGGGCGGCCGAGACGGCTGGCGGCTACGCCAAGGAAATGTCTAAGGAATATCAGGCCAAGCAAGCGGCGCTGACCGCCGAGCACATCGCCAAGCAGGACATCGTCATCACCACCGCGCTGATCCCCGGCCGTCCGGCGCCGAAGCTCGTTTCAGCGGCGATGGTCGCCTCGATGAAGCCGGGTTCGGTGATCGTCGATCTCGCGGTCGAACGTGGCGGCAATGTGGAAGGCGCCGTGCCCGGGCAGGTGGTGACCACGGCCAACGGGGTGAAAATCGTCGGCCATCTCAACGTAGCGGGCCGCGTCGCGGCCTCCGCCTCGCTGCTCTATGCCCGCAATCTGTTCGCCTTCGTTGAAACCCTGGTCGACAAGACTACCAAGACGCTCGCCATCAACCGCGACGACGATCTGGTCAAGGCGACGATGCTGACCGATGGCGGCAAGGTCGTGCATCCGGCTTTCATCGGCAAGCCGGCGGTGATGATCGCCTCGGCCGAGCCTGGGAAGGCCGCTGCTGCAGAAAAACCAGCCGCGCCAAAGAAAGCTGCCGCATCCAGGAAGCTTGCCGCACCCAAGTCGCTCGCTAACAAGCCGAAAGGGATCGCGTGATGGACCAGACCTTGCAGAAAGCCCTTGACCAGCTCGATCAGGCGACCGCCGCCGTCCGTCTCGCTGTGCAGGATCTGGCTACAGCTCCAGGCGGCACCGATGCGGCGGGCGACGCCGCGCACGCGCTGTCCGGCGGGGCGATCGATCCGTTCGTCTTCCGCTTCGCCATTTTCGTGCTGGCGATCTTCGTCGGCTATTACGTCGTCTGGTCGGTGACCCCGGCGCTGCATACCCCGCTGATGGCGGTCACCAACGCCATTTCCTCGGTCATCGTCGTCGGCGCGCTGCTTGCCGTCGGCATCTCGGCGTCCGGCATCGCCACCGGCTTCGGTTTCGTCGCGCTGATGCTGGTCTCGGTCAACATCTTCGGCGGTTTCCTCGTCACCCAGCGCATGCTGGCCATGTACAAGAAGAAGGACAAGTAGAGCGCCATGAACGCCAACTTCGCCTCCTTCCTCTATCTGGTCTCCGGCATCCTGTTCATCCTGGCATTGCGCGGCCTGTCGCACCCGACCACGAGCCGTCAGGGCAACATGTACGGCATGATCGGCATGGGCATCGCCATTGCCACCACGCTGGCGCTGGCGACCCCTTCGGCGGGGGGCTTCGGCCTTATCGTGCTCGGCCTTTTGATCGGCGGCTCGGTCGGCGCGATCACCGCACGGCGCATCGCCATGACCTCGATGCCGCAGCTGGTCGCCGCCTTCCACTCGCTGGTTGGCCTTGCCGCCGTCATGGTGGCGGCTGCCGCCGTCTATGCGCCGGAAAGCTTCGGCATCGGCACCGTCGCCGACATCCACGCCCAGGCGCTGATCGAGATGAGCCTCGGCGTCGCCATCGGCGCCATCACCTTCACCGGCTCGGTCATCGCCTTCCTCAAGCTCGACGGCCGCATGTCGGGCAAGCCGATCATGATCGGCGGCCGCCATTTCATCAACGCCGCCCTCGGTATCGGGCTGATCGTGCTGATCGTGCTGCTGGTCACCACCGAGTCCAAGCTGGTGTTCTGGCTGATCGTGGCGGCATCACTCGTTCTTGGCGTCCTTCTCATCATCCCGATCGGCGGCGCCGACATGCCGGTCGTCGTCTCGATGCTGAATTCCTATTCGGGCTGGGCGGCTGCAGCCCTCGGCTTCACGCTCGGCAATCTGGCGCTGATCATCACCGGCGCGCTGGTCGGCTCGTCCGGCGCGATCCTCTCCTACATCATGTGCAAGGGCATGAACCGGTCATTCATCTCGGTCATCCTCGGCGGCTTCGGCGGCGAGACTTCCGCCGCTGCCGACGACGGCATCGAGCGTACGGTCAAGCAGGGTTCCGCTGACGACGCCGCCTATCTGATGATGAACGCCCAGAAGGTCATCATCGTGCCGGGCTACGGCATGGCGGTCGCCCAGGCGCAGCATGCGTTGCGCGAGATGGCCGACAAGCTCAAGGCCAATGGTGTCGATGTGAAGTACGCCATTCATCCGGTCGCCGGCCGCATGCCCGGCCACATGAACGTGCTTCTGGCCGAAGCCAATGTGCCCTATGACGAAGTCTTCGAGCTCGAGGATATCAACTCCGAATTCGCGCAGGCCGACGTCGCCTATGTCATCGGCGCCAACGACGTCACCAACCCGTCCGCCCGGGACGACAAGAGCTCCCCCATATTCGGCATGCCGATCCTCGACGTCGACAAGGCTCGCACCTGCCTGTTCGTCAAGCGCTCGCTCGGCTCCGGCTATGCCGGCATCGACAACACGCTGTTCTACAAGGACGGTACCATGATGCTGCTCGGCGACGCCAAGAAGATGACCGAGGAAATCGTCAAGGCCATGGATCACTGATCCAGATTCGCGGTCCAGTGCACCGCTAAATTGCTCGGAAGAAAGCCCGGCTCCGCGCCGGGTTTTTCTTGACTTGAACATCCGGCCTGCAGCGTCTTTGCTCCCATGCCGGTTTCAGCGCTACGATGGGCAATTCTGTTCCGGGCTTTGTCACCAACGGAGGCAATGGTGTCCGACCCTCATCCAGTTGCGTCGTCGGCCAGGACCAGTCCGCCGGCCTCCGGAAAGGCGCCGCGCAAGCTCAGCCAGGCCGTGGTGATCGTGCATGGCATGGGCGAACAGCGACCCATGGGCACGCTGAGGGAATTTGTTCAGGCTGTTTGGAGTCACGACCCTGCTCGCGTGCCGTTTTACGCCCGTGTCGCCGATTCGGGCGGTCCCGCCGGCTCGAAGATCAACCAGAGCTGGATCACGCCTGACAGCCGCACGAACTCGCACGAGCTTCGCCGGATCACCACCCCTTACGATGTCGATGGCCGCCGTACTGATTTCTACGAGCTTTACTGGGCCGACATCACGCAAGGCACGACGCGGGGCCGGCTTGCGGCCTGGGTGACAAATTTGCTCTGGCGCAAGCCCGCCGACATTCCGCGCGACGCCCGCGGGCTCTATGTCGTTACGCTTCTGGCCGTCATAACAGTCTTGGGCGCGGCCCTCGTGCTCGCGACCTCGGCCTTGCAAGGGTATATTTCCTGGACCACGGGGATGCTCGTCACGATCCTGGCCTCGTTCGTCGTCTGGTCGGTGGACCGGTTCGGTCTTCCTTATTTCGGTGATGTGGCCGCCTATGTCCGTGCTGAAGCGGCCACGGTCGAGAAGCGCGCGCTTGTCCGCGACCGCGGCCTGACGCTGCTGAGGCGTCTCATGATGGACGATGGCTACGACCGAATCGTGCTGGTCTCACACAGCCTGGGATCAATCATCGCCTATGATCTGCTGCAAATATTGTGGGCCGATTTCAGGCCGCGAAAGCTGGAAGCGGTCCGCGACAAGGCGAGGCTGAAAGCGATCCGCGCCGTCGACAAGGCTACGCTCAACGCCGATGGCTCTGCGTGGCCCGACAGCTTGGATGACCTCTCCGGATTCCGGCGAGATCAATGGGAACTCTATCGCCAGCTCCGCGCCAGGGACGACGATCATCCATTGCCGTGGAAGATCAGCGATTTCGTCACGCTCGGCAGCCCGCTGACCCACAGCGAATTTCTGGTGACCTACAATCTCGCCGAATTCAGGCGCGGCGTCGCTGAGCGGCTGTTCTCGGCGTGTCCGCCAATCGCCGATACGGCGGCCGGTGGAACCGTCCTCTATCAGGAAGGGCGCAGCCGTTCGGGCAAGCCGCAGCGGGCGGTGCATCATGGCGCTGTGTTTGCCGCGACGCGCTGGACCAACATTTTCGACAGGGGCAATGGCTGGCTGACCGGCGACCCGATCTCCGGACCGATGGCGGAAAATTTCGGTCCCGGCGTGGAGAACATTCAGGTCGAGCTGCGCAGTCCGCTTGGCCGCATCTTCACCCACAGGCTCTACTGGTCGCTGAAGGCGACCGGCCTCGAGGTCGCGGCAGCCGCCGGCACGCCGCCGCGCTCACACATCGACGTGCTGCGCGACGCGGTCGATCTCGGCCGCAAACTGGAGCCAAGCCAAGCGGTGTCCACGGTTTTTGCCTGAAAGTAAGAGCCGGCGCTCGTTCCGGTGAACCGGCGCTGGCAATCACCCCATCGAAACAGCATGTCTATGCAGGGGCAGTGTCCCTGCATAGAAGAAACCGTCAAGCACAGATCAACGGTTGGTCAGAAAGACCGCCTCCTCGTCGTCGCGCTGCCTGCCGCCAAGGGCTGCCGCGGCGCTTGCGATGAAAGCGCCGACAACCAGCGACAGTGCGCCAAGCAGCGCGAAGGTGGCACCGGCTTTCCTGGCGGTATCGGCAGCCTGCTGAGCCTGAACCTTCGCCTCTTCGACCCTAGCAAGCACGGCATCGACACGAGCCCTGGCGTCCGGTTCCGACAGCCCGGCTCGGGCAGCCACCAGCTGCGACAGATAGGTCTTGTCGTCGGCAGACACTTCTCCTGCTGCTGCGCTCGCGATCAAAATGCGCGAAGCCTGCGCCATCGCCGCCGCATCGCTCTCCGGGTTGGCGGCAGCAAGCCTGGCCGCATCGGCTGGGCGGAACAATGCATCGACGAAGTACGACGTTGCGTTGTCGGTCGCGGCGCCTCCGGTGTTTGCAGTGGCACCTGCCGAAGCGCCCATTGCCGCGCCCGACGCGACTGTCGAAGCGGCCTGGACGCCGGTTCCGACAGCTGCGGAAAGCGCCGAGCCGAGCACGCCGGCGACGCGCAACGTTGCAAGCGCCCAGGCGAGGAAGCCGTGGGCGGTATCGCGGAAAAAGACTTCATCGGTGTGGACGCCGACCCATTTGGTGCGCAGGCGCCCGGCAAGATAACCGCCGGCAGCCGACGACAGCCACTGCACGATGATCAGCCACGCGGCGGTGGAGGCCGCGAAAGTTGTGACCGATGTGCTCAAGCCGGACCACGGCGAAACCATGGTCAGCCCGAGCCCGGAGCCGAGCAACATCAGGATCAGTGTTAGCCCCGAGGCAGCAAGGGCGCCGGCCACGATCGGCCCCCAGCTGACAGCGGTGGAAGAGGATTCCGTCGGTGCGGAAACGTCGACAGCCGTTAGGGTTGACTGCATGTCAGCCCCCTACCGTGCGAAAAGCATGATGAGAATAATGATCGGAATCGGGACTCCGAGAAGCCAGAGCAAAATGCCACGTCCCATGAGTGCCTCCTGCGGCGATTGTGATCAATCACAATGCCTTGGAAGGCTTTCCGTTCCGGCCGGCCCTCAGTGAACCTTTGTGCGATGCAGCAGACATCATTGGCAGGCCTAGGTCTACCAATGATGTCTCAAGCGCTTGAAATTGAGCGTCCGGCCTGGGGTTTAAATATCCAGATTGGCGACGGACAGCGCGTTTTCCTGGATGAATTCGCGCCTGGGCTCGACCTCGTCGCCCATCAGCCTCGAAAACAGGGAGTCGGCGTCCGTCGCGTCATTGACCTTGACCTGCAAAAGCGAGCGCACATTCGGATCGAGCGTGGTCTCCCAGAGCTGCTCGGCGTTCATTTCGCCGAGGCCCTTGTAGCGCTGCATAGTCAGGCCCTTTCGTCCGGTGGCAAACACGGCGTTGAGCAGCGCCAGCGGTCCCGAGATGGTTTCGGACAAATCCTTGCGGCGCAGCACCGGCGGCTCGCCATAGACTTCTGCGAGGCGAGGCGCATAGCGGTCGAGCTGGCGGGCGTCGGCCGAATTGATCAGCGCGAGATCAAGATGCGCGAACTCCTTGACGCTGCGCACCGTGCGCTCGAACACATAGCCGCCGACCCCTTCGTTTGAGGTCGACATGCGGCCCGTCCAGCCGCGTTCAGTGTACTCGGCGATGATGTCGAGACGCCGGGCGACGCGATCGGCCATGGCGTTGGCCCGGCCGAGATCGGCGAAAACGTCCGGGTTGAGCGCGCCGGCAATCGCCGCCTGCTCGACCACGCCTCTGTTGTAGCGCGTGTGCAGCCCGTTGATGAGCTGGCGCACCGCCAGCGCATCGTCGATGGCGCTGCGCAGGTCCTGTCCGGCCCGCACCTCGCCGGTGCTGAGCGCAAGCGACGCCTCCTCCAGCCCCGAGCCGATCAGAAATTCCTCGAAGGCGCTTTCGTCCTTGAGGTATTGCGAGCTCTTGCCGCGCGTCACCTTGTAGAGCGGCGGCTGGGCGATATAGAGATGGCCCCGCTCGATCAGCTCGGGCATCTGCCGAAAGAAGAAGGTCAGCAGCAAGGTGCGGATGTGGGCGCCGTCGACGTCGGCGTCGGTCATCAGGATGATCTTGTGATAGCGCAATTTGTCGGCGTTGAACTCGTCCTTGCCGATCGAAGTGCCGAGCGCGGTGATCAGCGTACCGATCATGTCGGAGCCTAGCATGCGGTCGAAGCGAGCCCGCTCGACATTGAGGATCTTCCCGCGCAGGGGAAGAATGGCCTGGTTCTGACGCGAACGGCCGCCCTTGGCCGAGCCGCCGGCGCTGTCGCCCTCGACGATGAAGATTTCGGACTTCGCCGGATCGCGTTCCTGGCAGTCGGCCAGCTTGCCGGGCAGCGAGGTGACACCGAGCGAGCTCTTGCGGGTGATGTCGCGCGCCTTGCGCGCGGCTTCGCGCGCCGCTGCCGCCTGGATGACCTTCTCGATGACCACCTTGCCCTCGGTCGGGTGCTCTTCGAGCCAGGTGCCGAGCGCCTCGTTGACAAGCCCTTCCACCACCGGACGGACTTCGGACGAGACCAGCTTGTCCTTGGTCTGCGAGGAGAATTTCGGGTCGGGAACCTTGACCGACAGCACGGCCGTCAGCCCTTCGCGGCAATCGTCGCCGATCAGCGCCACCTTCTCCTTCTTGGTGAGGCCCGAGGATTCGCCGTAGCCGGTTATCTGGCGCGTCAGCGCGCCGCGAAAGCCGGCAAGATGCGTGCCGCCGTCGCGCTGCGGAATGTTGTTGGTGAAAGCCAGCACGTTCTCGTGGTAGCTGTCGTTCCACCACATGGCGACCTCGACGGTGATGCCGTCACGCTCGGCTTTGATCGCAATCGGCTTGTCGATCAGCGGTTTCTTGACGCGATCGAGATATTTGACGAACTCCTCCAGCCCGCCATCATAGTGCAGCTCATGGCGCACGACGTCGGCATGGCGGGCATCGGTCAGAACGATGCGCACGCCGGAATTCAGGAAGGCGAGTTCGCGCAGCCGGTGCTCCAGCGTGCCGAAGTCGAACTCGACCATGGTGAACGTCTCGGCTGACGGGAAAAAGGTGATCTCGCTGCCGCTGCGCCCCTCATAGGTGCCGGAAACCTTGCGCTGTTCGTAGGTGCCGGTGACCCTCAGCGGCGCGTCGGCATTGCCGTGCGTAAAGCTCATCTCGTAGATCTGGCCGTTGCGGCGGATCTTCAGCTTCAGCCAACCCGACAGCGCATTGACTACCGAGACGCCGACGCCGTGCAGACCGCCGGACACCTTATAGGAGTTCTGGTCGAACTTGCCGCCGGCATGCAGCTGCGTCATGATCACTTCGGCCGCCGAAATGCCTTCGCCGGTGTGGATATCGGTCGGAATGCCGCGGCCATTGTCGATGACCGTCACCGAACCATCGGGGTTGAGCGTTACCGTGACAAGGTCGGCATGGCCAGCCAGCGCTTCATCGATGGCGTTGTCGACGACCTCGTAGACCATGTGATGCAGGCCCGACCCGTCGTCAGTATCGCCGATATACATGCCAGGCCGCTTGCGGACGGCATCCAACCCCTTCAAAACCTTGATGGAATCGGCGCCGTACTCGGCCTCAGCGCCGTTGGCGTTGTCGATCTGATCGCTCATGAAAACCTGTCTGATTGATGCCGCACATCCAGCGCAAAAAATCGGCTCCGAATCGCGCGTCTTTGATGTCCTAGATATAGGTGCAAAAGGCGGTTTTTCCAAGGTTTGCAAGCATTTCCGAATGGAAGAAGAGCATGCTCGGCCGGCCATGGCATCGGACCCAAAAAGTGGACCGGTCTTGGGAACAGAGCGGTGGCAACAAGAGCAGGCCGACCTATCCCGGCAATCAGGGACTTTCCAGTGCCCCGGTCACATCCCGGAGAGGCCGGCGACATGGACGCTTGCCTTGCCAGCCACTACATTGAGGTGACCAGCGGAGCACACCATGGACAGTCAGCCCGCCCCCTTCGTCCCGCCGGCACCGAAGCCGCGCACGTCGCCGCCTTCGACGCTGGAGATGATCCGCATCGTCTATCGCAATCCGCTCGAACTGTGGGGCGAGCCGACCTACAACCAGCCTTGGATTTCGGTGACCGGCATCGGCGGGCCGCTGGTCATCGCCAACGACCCCGGCCTCATTCGCCACGTGCTGGTCGACAATGCGAAAAACTACAAGATGGCGACGGTGCGTCAGATGATCCTGCGGCCGATCCTGCGCGACGGCCTGCTGACCGCCGAGGGCGAGGTATGGAGGCGCTCGCGCAAGGCGATGGCGCCGGTGTTTACGCCGCGCCACATCTTCGGTTTTGCCGAGCGGATGCTGAGGCGCACACGGGAGTTCGTCACGCGCTACGAGGGCGGCGGCACGTCGGACATCGCCCATGACATGACGCTGCTTACCTTTGACATCCTGGCCGAGACGCTGTTTTCCGGTGAGATATCAGGTGAGCCGGGCAGCTTCGCCAAGGAGATCGACCGGCTGTTCGAGACCATGGGCCGCGTTAATCCGCTCGATCTGTTGCGGGCACCCGATTGGCTGCCGCGCCTGACCCGCATCCGCGGCCGCAAGACCATGGCCTATTTCCGCAAGATCGTCACCGACACGGTCAAGATGCGCGAAGAGCGGGTCAAGCGCGATCCGGACAAGGTGCCGCAGGATTTTCTCACGCTTTTGCTCAAGGCGGAGGGACCGGACGGGCTGACGCGCGCCGAGGTCGAGGACAACATCATCACCTTCATCGGTGCCGGTCACGAGACCACGGCGCGTGCCCTTGGGTGGACGCTCTATTGCTTGGCCGAAGCGCCTTGGGAGCGCGAAAAGATCGAGCGCGAGATCGACGCGGTGCTGGCGCGCGAGCCCGATCCGACAAAGTGGCTCGACGCCATGCCGTTCACCCGCGCCGCCTTCGACGAAGCGCTCAGGCTTTATCCGCCGGCGCCGTCGATCAACCGCGAGCCGATCGAGCCCGAAACCTGGAACGGCCTCTATATACCGAGGCGCGCCGCGGTGCTGGTCATGCCCTGGGTTGTTCATCGCCATCGCAAGCTGTGGGAGCGGCCCGACGCCTTCATGCCCGAACGCTTCCATCCGGGAAATCGCGAGAAGATCGACCGCTTCCAGTATTTGCCGTTCGGCGCCGGTCCTCGCGTCTGCATCGGCGCCAGCTTTGCCATGCAGGAGGCGATCATCGCTCTGGCGATCATGCTGTCGCGTTTCCGCTTCGACACCACCGCCGAGACTAAGCCGTGGCCGGTGCAGAAACTGACGACGCAACCGCAGGGCGGCCTGCCGATGCAGGTGACGCGGCGCCTCTAGTGAGCGCCTGATTGGCTAGGCCGCCGTCTTGCGCCGGAACTGGCCCGCGGCCCGGTAACGCCAGAGATAGCTGGGCAGGATGCTGCCGATCGACTGTGGCTGGATATCGAGACCGGCGAGCGTCCTGTTTTCCCTGGTGGCCGCTTCCGACACGATGTTGTGCTCGCGCAATTGCAGGACCTGATCCTTGGTCAGCAGCGGATTGGGCAAAAGCCCGAGAATCGATGCCTGCATGTTCGCCACCCACCACGGCACCGACACCAGAAGTCGCTTGCGGTCGATCATGGCAAGCATTTCCTGCATGCATTGCTTGAAGGTGAGTACCTGCGGCCCGCCAAGCTCATAGATCCGGCCGCCCTGGACTTTGCCGTCGACCGAGCGCGCCACCGCTTCGGCGACATCGCCGACATAGACAGGCTGAAATTTGGTCTGCCCACCGCCGATCAGCGGCAGGACCGGCGAATAGCGCGCCATATTGGCGAACCGGTTGAAGAAACTATCCTCCGGCCCGAAATTGATCGACGGCCGGAAAATGACGGCGTCCTCGATCGTCTCCAGAACCGCCTTTTCGCCGAGCGCCTTGGTGCGCGCATAGTCCGATTGCGCGTTCAGATCGGCGCCCAGCGCCGAGATATGGGTGAGGCCGGCGCCGTCGGCGCGCGCCGCTTCGGCGACCGCGTGTGCACCGAATTCGTGGACGGACGTGAATTTCTGCCGGCCGCTCTCATGCAGGATGGCCACGAGGTTGACGACATGGTCGGCGCCCTGCACGGCGCGGTCCACCGACCAGCGCACGCGAACATTGGCCTGCACCGGCTGGATCTGTCCGACATTGCCGAGCGGCTGCAGATGGCCGGCGAGATCGGGCCGGCGGCAGGCGACCCTGATGCGGTAGCCGCGCCTGGCCAGCGCCCGCACGACGTGGCGGCCGACAAAGCCGGAGCCGCCGAACACGACGACGAGCTTTGGGGTCTGCAGGATTTCGGTCATTGCGGGCTCCGGCGCAGTTTCCAGATTTACTGGTGTTTGACTGAAGCCGTTTCTTAGTCCGTTTCGCACCAAAGGCAAAGGGCGACGATGAGTCGCCGGGGAGCCCTGTTTTCGACCGCGTCAGAACGCCCTGCCGATGCGTGCGTCGACCGATTGGCGGTTGCCGCCGCGAATGACGAAGAAAAACAGGATAGCCGCCCACAGCAGCGATTTTTCGGCGCCCGAAAAGCCCTCGCCCATAGTGACCCAATGGAACCAGACGGTGACCAGAAGCACGAACAGCCCGGCGAAGGCGGCCGGTCGGGTCAGAAAGCCTATGGCGATGAAAATGCCGCCGAAGAATTCGGTGCAGGACAGAAGCACCGACCAGAAGGCGCCGGGATAAAAGCCGAGGCCCTCGACCATCTCGGCGGCGCCGAACGGATTGGTGATCTTTTGCGAGCCGTGAATGGTGAGGAAGATGCCGACCACGGCGCGCAGCAGCGTCTCGCTTGCCTCGTGCAAGGCCGAATACAGGCCGCCAAGGGCCGGGATGACAAGGCTTCTGCCGGAATTTTCAGTGGTTGCGGACATTGGGACTCCTCTTTTTACCGTTCCTTCAAACGCCCGATGGGTTTGGCCATGTCAAATGAACAAAAGTTGACCGCAGAAAGCATGTTTTATGCTTTCTGCGGAAACGCAGAAAACCGCCGAAGCGGGGTTTTCCGGGTGACTTCCAAGGTCGGAGTCAGGGTCCGACGAGGCGGCCTGACCTGAGACGGTATCAGGACGGCGTCAGACGCCCGCCCCAGCCCTGGACATTCGACCGGATGTCACCGCCCGGGCAAACCCCACCCCGGACAGGCATTGGTCGCGGCACCGCGCAAAAAGGTTCAACGGCGGCGAAAAAATCGCAGACACTTTTTAGGAAGAATACCGGGCGGCGAATTCGGAGATGCGCTGCACCACGGCTTTCGGAGCCGTTATGCCCCGTGCGGCCGCCTTCTCTGCCGCTTCGGCCCTGGCGCGGCCGGGCACATGCACGCCGTAGCGGCGGCGCAACCGGTCGAGCTGATCCTTCATGCGTTTCTCGAAATCCGCATCGAGCAGCTTGGGCTCGACCGCCAGCACGAAGAGGCCGGTTCCCGGGCTGTCCGGTCCGCCGCTGAACCATGGCGCATCGAGCGACCAGTTGGCGCCTGACAGACCCGCTGCCAGCACTTCGACCATCAGCGCGATGTTGGCGCCGCGCTGGCCGCCGAAGGCAAGCATCGCGCCTTTCATGGCGGCCGCGGGATCGGTGGTCGGGTTGCCGCTCGCGTCCAGTGCCCAGCCTTCTGGAATTTTTCTGCCGTCCTCGGCCGCCTTGCGGATGTTGACGAAAGCGGTGGCGCTCGACGACTGATCGATCACCAGCGGCGCTCCGTCGGCGGCGGGCGCGGCGAAGGACATCGGGTTGGTGCAGTAGACCGGCTTGACTGAGCCAGAGCCGGCAAGCACGGCGGGCCCGTTCGTCGCGGCGAAGGACACCAGTCCCAGCGCGGCCAGCCGCCCGGTGAAATAACCGAGCGCGCCGCATGTATAGGCGTTCTTCTGCGAAAAAATGGCGACGCCGAACAGGCGCGCCGCCTTGGCGAGATCATCGATCGTGCGGTCGAAGCCGGTATGCGCCAGACCGCCGCGCGCGTCAGAGAGATAGACCGCCAAAGCCGGCCTGGTGATGACCGGCTCGGCCTTGCCGTCGATGCGGCCGGCCTCCAGCGCTTCGAGATAGTCGATGAAATGCGACAAGCCGACCGTCGACAGCCCTTCCGCCTCGGCCGCTACGATGGAGGCTGCAAGCGACTGCGCCGCTTCTTCATTGGCGCCGGCGCCGAGCGCCGCCATCCGGCACAGCCCTGTCGCCTGGTCGAGACTGAGTTGCATTTCGTAAGTCCTGAATTCGTGAAACTGTCTCGATGTCAGCCGAGCCGGTTCGGAATCCGCGCCTCGAGCCGGCGGAAGCCGAAGACCAGGATACCGGTGATGGCCATATAGACCAACGCCAGAAGCAGCAAGGGTTCGTAGGTGACGAACAGATCCTGGCGCACTCTCGAGGCTACGGCATAGATGTCGACCATGGTTATGGTCGCCACCAGCGGTGTTGCCTTCAGCTGGAGAACGGTTTCGCCAGCCAGCGTCGGCAGCGCCCGGTGGATCGCCTGCGGAAGCCATACTCGCCTGAACATTTTCCAACGGCCCATGCCGAAAGCTCGGGCCGCCTCGAGTTGACCTTTCGGTACGCCTGCGAAGGCGCCACGCATTACTTCGCCTTCATAGCCAGCATAGGAAATCGTCAGCGAAAGAACCGCGTAGGGCCATGCCTGCCTGAGAATGGGCCAGAGGAACGACTCGCGTATCCACGGAAATTGTGGAAACAGCGAACCGAGTCCGAAGTAGAGCAGCCAGAGCTGGAGCAGCAGCGGCGTACCACGAATGACCGTGCAGAACACCTTGGCCGGAACGCTCAGAATCGGCGGGCCGATCACCTGCGCGAGGCCGAGGGGGATAGCGAGCGCGATGCCCAGAGCCGACGTCACCACCAGCAGCCATATGGTCCGCCATATGCCCTGCAAAGCCAGCGGCAGATAGGTGGGCAGCCAATCCCAGCGCATGAGGAAAATCGACGCCAATATGATAACCAGCGCGATCAGGATCAGCGCTATCCGATGTGGCCGCATCCAGAGCGAAGCTCGGGCGGCGGCGTTAATGACCGGGGTTTCGGCAGCCGCCATCAGTGAGTTCCCGCGATCGAAGGCATGCCGCGTCGCGCCCAGCGCTCAACACGCCCGATGACGACGTTGGAGAAGAGGGTCAGAACGAGATAGAGCGCGCCCGCCGCCATGAAGAAGGTGAAATAGGCCTTCGTCGCGCCGGCTGCCGTCCGTGTGGTTTGCGTCAGTTCATTGACGCCGACGATCGCGAGAAGCGCGGTGTCCTTGGTGGCGATCAGCCACAGATTTGCCAGCCCTGGGATGGCGAAGGGCAGCATCGCAGGTAGCGTGATACGCCTGAGAAGCAGGCCGGGGGGCATTCCATACGCCCGCGCGGCTTCGATCTGGCCCTGCGGAATGCCGAGAATCGCGCCGCGCAAGACTTCGGTAGAGTAGGCGCCCTGCACGACCCCGAGCACGCCTATCCCGGCGACAACACCGTTGATATCGATTGCGGCATGGCCGAGCGCGGTGAGCAACTGGTTGATGAGGTCGGTACCAGCGAAATAAAGCAGCAGGATCAGCACCAGTTCGGGCACGGCGCGGACCACGGTGGTGTAGACTTCCAGCAGGTCACGGACCACCGGCCCGCCATAGAGCTTGCCATAAGCGCCGCCGACGCCGATCACGAGACCGACTCCAAAGGAGCCGAAAGCAATTCCGACGGAGTTTGCCAACCCATGCAGAAGGCTGAGACCCCTGCCGTTCGGCGGCTGGAAGGAAAGCAATTCCAGCGAACTGGCTCCGAAGATGGTGGCGAGAACGTCGCTCAGCTTATGTCCCCTAGACTTCCGGGTTGAGGCGCCAATGATGTATCAAGCCGGACCTGCCATCGCGACGATGGCGGCTAGGCATGCCCGGCTTGATGCCGCTGCCGTCAGTTGGACTGCGAGTCTTCGCCGTAGATGTCGAAGTCGAAGTACTTCTTGGTGATTTCGGCATACTTGCCATTGGCGCGGATGGCCTTGATTGCGGCATTGAGCTTGTCCTTGAGCTCGGTGTCGCCTTGGCGTACGCCGGCGCCGACGCCAGGCCCGAGCACTTGAAGGTCCGGTGCGACATAACCTTTGAGGTCGCAGCACGCTTTGCCTTGATCCGACTTCAAAAATGCGTCGAGCGCGATCGAATCGGCCTGAGTGGCATCGATCCGGCCGGCGGCGAGATCCTGATTTGCCTCGTCCTGCGTTTGGTATTCTTTGATCTCGGCAGCATCGGTGAAGTGCTTCTTGGCGTAAGCAGCGTGCACCGTGGACGCCTGAACGCCGACTATCTTGGCTTTCAGCCCCTCTGGCGTCGCATCGAATTTCTGATCCTTGGCGCCGATCACCGCAGTCGGCGTATTGTAGTATTTCTCCGAAAAATCGATTTCCTGCTTGCGTTCGTCGGTAATGGACATCGAATTCATAATCGCGTCGATCTTCTTGGTTTTAAGCGCCGGGATAAGGCCGTCCCACGGGACTGGCGTCAATACGCAATCCAGCTTGGCTTCGCTGCAGATGGCATTGACGATGTCTACTTCCCAGCCACCCCAGTTGCCGGAAGCGTCCTGCGAGTAAAACGGCGGATAGGCTTCAGGCGAAAAACCCACCTTGATCTGTTCGGCGCTTGCCGAAAATGCGCCAGACAACGCGATCAGCGTGGCCGCGAGCGCCGTTTTGAGAAGAGGTTTCATTTCTTCATTTCTCCCGTTTTTTGGTTTTGACGTTCCCGTCTGCTTTTCTCGCAAGTCATCCAACATTGCGCAGAAACTGCTTCAGCCTTTCGGATTTGGGCGCGCCGAAGATCTGCTCCGGCGGCCCTTCTTCCTCGACCAGCCCGTTGTAGAGGTAGACGACATGCGTCGCGACCTCGCGGGCAAACTTCATCTCGTGGGTCACCAGCACCATGGTGCGGCCTTCGCGCGCCAGATCGCCGATCACCTTCAGCACCTCGCCGATCAGTTCCGGGTCGAGCGCCGAGGTCGGTTCATCGAACAGCATGACGCGCGGATTGATGGCCAGCGCCCGGGCGATGGCCGCACGTTGCTGCTGGCCGCCCGATAGATAGGCCGGATAGACGTCGCGCTTTTCGGCCAGGCCGACGCGGGCGAGCAGCTTTTCGGCCTCGGCGATGGCCACATCGCGCTTGACGCCCAGAACATGCACCGGAACCTCGATGACGTTCTCGATCAGCGTCATGTGGCTCCACAAATTGAAGTTCTGGAAGACCATGCCGAGCCTGGAGCGGATGCGCTCGATCTGCTTGCGGTCAGCCGGAACGGTGTGGCCGTGACTGTCGGCCTTCATCCGGATCTCCTCGCCATTGACGCGGACGATTCCGCTGGTCGGGTTCTCCAGGCAATTGATGCAGCGCAGCAGGGTCGACTTGCCCGAGCCGCTGCCACCGATGATGGCGATGACCTCGCCGTCGCGCGCCGACAGCGAAACACCCTTCAGCACATGCAGTTCGCCGAATCTTTTATGCAGGTTCTCGACATGGATGGCTTCGGCGGCGTCGTTCTGCGCCGTGTACTTCAGGGCGGGGGCCGTGCCTTGCGCTATCACCTTTGGGGTGCCTCACGAAGCGGCTGGACCCGTCGCTGCTGGAATTTTTTACCCATTACCATCACTGGACAGACTTCTCATTCTCAAGATGGACCGTTCCGCTTGCCTCCGTCAACCATGCTTTTTTGGACCATTGATCGCGGCTCGCTGAATGGCTATTGGCTGAATGGGATGTTTCAGGAGCAGTTGGTGGGTAAAGCATACGGGTCGCAGTCCATGGCCGGACCCCTGCAGCGCGTGCTGATGCGGTCCGCCGCAAGCGCCATGCCCCGCGCCAAAGCATCGGAATGGCATTATGGCCCGGGCTTCGATCCGCAAAAGGCCGCGGCCCAGCATCAGGCGCTGACGACGCTGGTTCTGGCATCCGGCGCCGAGATCGAATGGCTGACCGACACCGATGACGGGCTTGCCGATTCCGTCTTCACACACGATCCTTCGTTGATGACCGACCACGGCGCCATCATTCTTGCCATGGGCAAGGCGCTGCGCCTGGCTGAGCCCGGCCTGCACGAGGCGGCCTACAAGCGCATGGGCGTGCCTATCCTCGGCCGCATCGAGCATCCCGGCCAAGTCGAGGGCGGCGACTGCGTCTGGGTGGATTCACGGACGCTGGCCGTCGGCCGCGGCGTGCGCACCAACCAGGACGGCATCCAGCAACTCACCAACCTGCTCACACCCAAGGGTATCCAGGTCTATGGTTACGACCTGCCGCTCTGGCATGGCGAGGAGGCCTGCCTCCATCTGATGTCGGTGATCAGTCCGCTCGCCGACGATCTGGCGCTGATCTATGCACCGCTTTTGCCGACTGCGTTCTACCAGATGCTGCGGGCGCGCGGCATTCGCCTGGTCGAGGGCGACGCCGAGGAGTTCTTCGCCTCCAACGGTCTCAGCCTCAATGTGCTGCCGACCGCGCCGCGCGACGTGATCGCCGTTGCCGGCTTCCCGAAGACGGCGGCGGTCATGACGGCCGCCGGCTGCAGGGTTTCGACCTTCGAGGCGGACGCGCTGTGCATCGCCTGCGAGGGCGGACCGACCTGCCTCACACGTCCGGTACTCAGACAATGACGACAGTCGGCGAAGCGCTCATCACTTTGCTCGAAGCCCATGACGTCGACACGGTCTTCGGCATTCCGGGTGTGCATACTGTCGAACTCTATCGCGGGCTGGCGCGCTCGAAGATCCGCCACGTCACCCCGCGTCATGAGCAGGGCGCCGGCTTCATGGCCGACGGTTATGCGCGCGCCAGCGGCAAGCCTGGCGTCGCCTTCGTCATCACCGGACCGGGACTGACCAACACCATCACCGCCATGGGCCAGGCCCGCGCTGATTCGGTGCCTATGCTGGTGATCTCAGGCGTCAATGCCACGCCGACGCTGGGCAAGGGCCTTGGCCATCTGCACGAACTGCCCGACCAGCGTGGCATGATGGAGAAGGTGGCGCTGTTCTCGCACCGTGTCACCGACGCCGACGAACTGCCGGGCGTGCTTGCCCGCGCCTTCGCCCTGTTTTCGTCATCGCGCCCCGGTCCGGTCCATATCGAGATCCCGACCGACACCATGGTCAAGCCGGCGGACGGCATCGCAGCTTTGCTGACCAATGTCGCGCCGCCCGAACCGGATGCGGCGGCGATAGCAGAGGCGGCAAGGCTTTGCGCGGCTGCCCGCCGCCCGCTGATCCTCGCCGGCGGCGGCGCCAAGAGAGCCGAAGCGCCGCTGAAGCGTCTCGCCGAAAGGATGGGAGCGCCGGTTGTCCAGACGGCCAATGCCCGCGGCCTGCTGCATCGCCATCCGCTTGGCGTGCCGGCGAGCCCGAGTCTGAAGGCGGTGCGTGCGCTGATGGCCGAGGCCGATCTGGTCATTGCCGCCGGCACCGAACTCGGCCCGACCGACTATGATGGGTATAGCGACGGCGGCTTTGTCCTGCCGACCAATCTGATCCGCATCGACATCGGCGCCGACCAGCTTGCCCGCCGGCCGGCCCGGATTTCGATCCAGGCCGATTGCGGTGTAGCACTCGAGGCGCTGCTTGCCGAAATCGGCAAGGGCCAGCCGCCATCGGACGACGGTCCGGCTCGCGCCGCTGCAACGAGGCAAGCGGCCTTCGCCGAAATCAGCCCGAGCCTCCAGGCGCAAACACGAGCCGTCGAGGCGATCCGCGATGCGTTGCCGGGCTCGATTATCGTCGGCGATTCGACCCAGCCGGTCTATGCCGCCAACCTCTATTACGATCACGATCGACCGGGCAGCTGGTTCAACGCCGCCACCGGCTTCGGCGCGCTCGGCTATGGTCCGCCGGCGGCGATCGGTGCGGCCCTTGCCGTGCCTGATGCGCCGGTCGTTTGTCTCACCGGCGACGGTGGTTTCCAGTTCACGCTGCCGGAACTGGGCGCCGCGCTCGACGCCTCGGCGCCGGTGATCTTCGTCGTCTGGAACAATCGCGGCTATCGCGAAATCGAAACCTCGATGCTCGATGTCGGCGTCGAGCCGGTCGGCGTCTCGCCGGCGCCGCCTGATTTCTGCAAGCTGGCCGAGGCCTATGGCATTGCCGCCGAGCGGCTCGCCGGGATCGGTCATCTGGCGGACGCACTCCAGCGCGCGCGGGCGACCGGACTGCCCTATGTCATCGAGATCCCTGTCGATTGAGTGCTGTGGCAGCGTCTGCTTGGGATGCGATCCTCGTCGGATGGCCCGCCGGCTTGAGGCGCGTAAACGACACTGTGTCATCGAGATTTCGGTTGAGTGAACACGCGAAAGGCGCGACCTTCGGCGGCGGCGCGGCATATGAGTGACTGGAGCGGTCGAAGATGACGGATACACTGGACGGCAGGCATGTTGTGGTGACCGGCGGCACCGGAGCGCTCGGTGGCGCGGTTGTCGGCAAACTGCTGGAGCAGGGTGCGGTCTGCCATGTGCCCAATGCCCATGCCGCCGCGCCTGCGCATTTTCCCTTCCCGGCACATGAGCGCGTCAGGCTGGCGCACAATGTCGATCTCGCCGATCCCGCCAAGGTCGATGCGTTCTATGCCAGCGTTACCGATTTGTGGGCATCCATCCATCTCGCCGGCGGCTTCACCGCTGCGCCGGTCGAGAAGATCGAGCCCGCGTCCTTTGCCGAAATGATGGATACCAACGCCCGTACCACCTTCCTGTGCTGCCGCGCGGCGATCCGCTCGATGCTGGAATCTTCCGTGTCGGGGCGCATCGTCAATGTCACGGCGCGCGCCGGGCTCGACCTGCGGCGCGGTTCCGGCATGGTCGCCTACGCCGCCAGCAAGGCGGCGGTCGCGGCAATGACGGTGGCGATGGCGGAAGAACTCAAGGGCAAGGGAATCCTGGTCAACGCGGTCGCGCCCTCGACGCTCGACACGCCGGCCACCCGGGCTGACATGCCGGCAGCCGATTTCGGTAAATGGGTCAGCCTCGAAGCGGCGGCGGAGGCCATTGCCTATCTCGCTTCGCCGGCCAATCTGGCGATGAGCGGCACGCTGGTACCGCTTTACGGCAGGGCCTGATCTCTCTTTGTATGGGCGCGGATTTCCAAACAAGAACCCCGCCGGATCGCTCCGGCGGGGTTCTGTTACAGGCCGCGCGAGGCGCGGCGTTAGTGGACTTAGCTGCCCTGCTTCTTCAGCGCCGCACCCAGGATGTCGCCCAGCGAAGCGCCGGAGTCAGTCGAGCCGTACTGGGCGACCGCTTCCTTCTCTTCGGCGATTTCCAGCGCCTTGATCGAGACCTGCAGCTTGCGGGTCTTCTTGTCGAAGGCGATGACGCGGGCGTCGACCTTCTGGCCGACCGTGAAGCGCTCTGGGCGCTGCTCGTCGCGGTCGCGGCTGAGGTCGGAGCGCTTGATGAAGGTCTCGATGCCGCTCTCGACGAGCCGCACTTCCAGACCGCCATCCTTGACGCCGGTGACCTCGCAGGTGACGACCGCGTTCTTGCGCAGTTCGCCTGAAGTCGCCGCCTCGCCGGCCGTGTCCTTGGCCAACTGCTTGATGCCGAGCGAGATGCGCTCCTTGTCGATGTCGACGTCGAGCACCTGCGCCTTGACCATGTCGCCGCGATTGTACTCCTCGATCACCTGCTCGCCCGGACGGGTCCAGTCGAGGTCGGAAAGATGGACCATGCCGTCGACATCGCCTTCGAGGCCGATGAACAGGCCGAATTCGGTCTTGTTCTTGACCTCGCCCTCGACCTGGCTGCCGACCGGATGGCTGCTGGCGAAAGCCTGCCACGGGTTCTCGAGCGTCTGCTTGAGGCCGAGCGAAATGCGGCGCTTGGCCGGATCGACCTCAAGCACCACCACATCGACTTCCTGCGTCGTCGACAGGATCTTGCCGGGATGCACGTTCTTCTTCGTCCACGACATTTCCGAAACGTGGATGAGGCCCTCGATGCCCGGCTCCAGCTCGACGAATGCGCCGTAGTCGGTGATGTTGGTGACGGTGCCCTTGATCTTCTTGCCGATCGGGAATTTCGTTCCGATCTCGGACCACGGATCGCTCTCGAGCTGCTTCATGCCGAGCGAGATGCGGTGGGTTTCCTGGTTGATGCGGATGATCTGCACCTTGACCGTCTGGCCGATGTTGAGGATCTCGGTCGGATGGTTGACGCGGCGCCATGCCATGTCGGTGACATGCAGCAGGCCGTCGATGCCGCCGAGGTCGACGAACGCACCATAGTCGGTGATGTTCTTGACGACGCCTTCGACCACCTGGCCCTCTTCGAGGTTCTGCACGATTTCCGAACGCTGTTCGGCGCGGCTTTCCTCGAGCACGGTACGGCGCGACACCACGATGTTGCCGCGGCGGCGATCCATCTTGAGAATCTCGAAGGGCTGCGGATTGTGCATCAGCGGGGAGACGTCGCGGATCGGGCGGATGTCGACCTGGCTGCGCGGCAGGAAGGCCACGGCGCCGTCGAGATCGACGGTGAAGCCGCCCTTGACCTGGTTGAAGATGACGCCTTCGACGCGCTCACCCTTGGTGAACTTCTCTTCGAGACGGACCCAGCTCTCTTCGCGGCGGGCCTTTTCACGGGAAAGCATCGCTTCGCCAAGCGCGTTCTCGATGCGCTCGACATAGACCTCGACCGAGTCCCCGACCTTGAGCGTCGAGTCCTTGCCCTTGACGCCGAATTCCTTCAGCGGCACGCGGCCTTCGACCTTGAGGCCGACATCGATGATGGCCATGTCCTTTTCGATCGCGGTGATCGTGCCCTTGACGACCTGGCCTTCGCCGGAATGGCCGGCGGAAAATGATTCTTCGAGCAGGCTCGCGAAATCATCGCGAGTGGGGTTTGCAACTGACATAGTTTCTCCTGGAATGCCCCGCATCTCAAGCGGGACGGGCGCCGTGGGTTAGCGTTGCGTTTGCCTGCCGGCGTTCCGGGCTTCAGAAAAGCCCTTGGCCGCCTAAGCGGCAATTCCGGCGCATGAAAAATGCTGGCAGGCTGGTTCGTGCACCCGATATAGGTTTCTTTTCGCCGCCGACAATCGGCAGCGGGAGGAAAACCCAGCTCAGGCTTTGTTTCTCTTGGCCAGAACGTCGTCGATGATCGCCCTGGCCGCCAGGAACGCGGCTTCTATAGCCATTTCCGACGTGTCGAGCAAGTGCGCGTCGGCGGCAGGCTTCAGCGGCGAGTCGGCGCGACCCATGTCGCGCTCGTCGCGGCGCAGGATATCGGCGAGGATTTCGATGAAATTGGCGGTGCCGCCGATGCTCTCGATCTCGGCCAGCCGCCGCTCTGCCCGCACTTCGGCGCTGGCCGTCACATAGAGCTTGATGTCGGCGTCGGGACAGACGACGGTGCCGATGTCGCGGCCGTCGAGGACGGCGCCCGGCGGCGCCTTGGCGAATTCGCGCTGCTTTTCGACCAGTACGCGCCGCACCGAAGGGAACACCGCCACTTTCGAAGCCGCCTCGCCGACCGCATGCGCCGACAGCACCGACCGGTCGAGCTTGGCCAGGTCGACCTGGCGGGCAGCGGTTTCGGCGGCCGACACATTGTCGAGCGGCAGACCGAGCCGAAGCAGCGCATGGGCCACAGCGCGATAGGTGAGGCCGGTGTCGAGCAGGTTCAGCCGGTAGTGGTCGGCCAGCCTTCGCGCCAGCGTGCCTTTGCCAGCGCCGGCGGGTCCGTCGATGGCAATGGTGAAGACGTGTGTCATTGACGGCTCAACGCTTTGTCCGCCCGGCAACAAGCCCTCGCGCCTTCGTCATCCCAGGGCGCAGCGAACACGTAGCGGAGCGAAGACCCTGGCATCCATGCCGTGACATCAGCCAAAGAGTGCTGCCAACCAGAATTCAGCATCGCTGCGGCGCTTTGATGTCACGGCATGGATCCTGGGGTCTGCGCCGCGTCGCTTCGCTCCTTGCTCCGCCCCAGGATGACGAAAGCAGAGGTGTTGGGGGCCAATTTCCAAGGTTTGCGACTGCCATGTCACTCAATCTCCGCGCCCAGCCCCTTCATCAGGCCCATGAATTCCGGAAAACTTGTCGCTATCATCGTTTGATCATCGATGGTCACAGGCTTTTCCGTCGCAAGCCCCATCACCAGAAAGCTCATGGCGATGCGGTGGTCGAGATGAGTCTGCACGATGGTGCCCTGTCCATTGGGATGCTGGCCCAGTCCCCTGCCTCCCGGCCTTCCGTGCACGGCAAGCGAGGCCTCGCCCTCGGTACAGTCGACGCCGTTGAGCTTCAGTCCATCGGCCACTGCCGACAGCCGGTCGGATTCTTTCACCCGCAGCTCTTCCAGTCCCTGCATCAGCGTCTCGCCCTCGGCGAAGCTGGCGGCGACAGCAAGCACCGGATATTCGTCGATCATTGTCGGCGCCCGGTCGGGCGGCACGGCGACCCCCTTCAGCTCGGAATAGCGCACCCGCAGATCGGCGACATCTTCCCCGCCTTCATTGCGCGGGTCGACAATGTCGATCCGGGCGCCCATTTCCAGCAACGTCAAAAGAAGACCGGTGCGGGTTGGGTTCATCAGCACGTTTTCGATCGTGATGTCGGAGCCCGGCACGATCAGCGCCGCGACCAGCGGGAAGCCGGCCGAGGAGGGATCGCCCGGCACCGCGATGGTTTGTCCGGTAAGCTTGCCCTGGCCCTCGATGAAGATATGGCGCACGCCGCGCTCATCGGTCTCGACCGACAGATTGGCGCCAAATCCCCTGAGCATCTTTTCGGTGTGGTCGCGCGTCATCACCGGCTCGATGACGGTGGTGATCCCAGGCGTGTTCAGCCCGGCGAGCAGTACCGCCGACTTCACCTGCGCCGAGGCCATCGGCACACGGTAGGTGATGGGTGCTGCGTGCTTGGGGCCGCGCAGCGTGATCGGCATGCGGTCGCCGGGTGTGGCTTTCAGCACCTGCACGCCCATCTGGCGCAGCGGCTCGAGCACGCGGCCCATCGGACGGCCAGACAGCGAAGCGTCGCCGATGAAGGTGGTTTCCATGTCGTAGGTGCCGACCAGGCCCATGGTGAGGCGTGAGCCGGTGCCGGCATTGCCGAAATCGAGCGGACCTTCCGGCTGCAGCAGCGCGCCGTTGCCGGTGCCGCGGATCACCCACTCAGTGCCGAGCTTTTCTATATGCGCGCCCATTGCCTTCATCGCGGCGCCCGTGCGCATCACGTCCTCTCCTTCCAGCAGGCCGGTGATGCGGGTCTCGCCGGAGGCGAGGCCGCCGAACATGAACGAGCGGTGCGAGATCGACTTGTCGCCGGGCACCCGCGCCGCGCCTGAAAGCGCTGACGATTTGCGGGCGGTGGCCGGTTTCGGGGCGGCAGTATGCGACATGGCTTTTCCCTGCGTGAAAATGCCGGTGGCCGGCTTTTTCTTTTGGTTTGGGCGGTCTCGTATCACGGCGGACGGAAATGGTCATCCCCTTGCAAGAGGTCGCTCAACGCGGCGATTTATGACGCTGGCTTTAGGCTTTGACAGCGCCGCAAACTGTGGTTATGGGGACCAAACTTTCATCGACGAGGCTTGCTGTGGCAAAACCCGAACTTGGCACCAAACGCATCGACCCCGAGACGGGTCAAAAATTCTACGACCTGAATAAGGATCCGATCGTCTCGCCCTATACCGGTAAGAGCTATCCGCGTTCCTATTTCGAGGAAGGCAAGATCGCCGCCCTCGAGGAGGAAGAGGAAGTTGCCGAGAAGGAAGTGGACGCCGAGGAGGAAGAGGGGGTCGAGGTCGTCTCGCTCGAAGAGGCGGACGAGGATGCGAAAGCCGACGATCTTCCCGATCTCGGCGATGACGAGGACGATGTGGACCTCGGTGACGAGGACGACGATACTTTCCTCGCCGACGAAGAGGAAGAAGACGACGATGTCGCCGACATGATCGGCGTCGGCGACGACGACGACGAAGTCTGATCCGGCCTCTGGCGCAAGCGCCTGCCGACTTTCGCGGCGTCTTAATAAAAAGCGGCTCTTGAAGGCTTGATATTGACGGAAGGCGGGGTTAGAAGCCGCTGCACTAACGGCGCGGTCTCAATCCGCGCCGGATCTCTTCGCCGGCAACGGCGCCGGTAGACTGCCGGAGTGGGGCCATAGCTCAGTTGGGAGAGCGCTTGAATGGCATTCAAGAGGTCGTCGGTTCGATTCCGATTGGCTCCACCAGTTTTCTCTTGGGAAAATTAGTCTGGGAAAATTAGTCGTTGTAGGCCTGCCTATCACTCGCAGGCCGACAACTCGGGCGGGCCCCCTGAAAAATTTCGCTGTATTTCGGTTAGCCTGAAGCTGAAGACCCCGGCAATCACCAGGGCTTTCAGCACACTAACTGCTAATAATACCAGGCCCAAACCCAAACACGCCTGCGAAAGCACCGTCTGCGCGGAAAGCCATTTCGCCAGACACGACGACAGATCCTTCTCCAAACGCGCCGCCGGCGCCGCCGCCTGCGGTGCCACCGCCGATGGCGGACCGGCTCCGCTTGAGTATCTTCATCCTCGAAGGCTTCCGTATCCGGCGCGTCGAGTTCATCGAGGATGCCACTTCGGGCGCCAGGTACGCCGGCTACCGCGTTGATGGGCCGAACTGCGCTCGCAAGGGCTGCTGCCCCAGCAATGCCAAACATTCCTGTCAAAAATGATCGCCGATCCATGGAAACCTCCAAACTTCTAGGCAGCGAGACAAGGTTCGCAAACTGAAAGATAGCGCAGGCGATAGAAAAGCAAAGTAGACCCCACGAATGGTATTTAAAGAAGCTTAACGGGTCAGCTCCGCGAACATATGGCAGTGCCCGAAGCGATAACTGCGTCAATTCTCAACATGCCGCATTGCACAATCGCGCGGCGTGCGCAAAATGCGGCATGATCCGGAAATCCCTCACCGTCCTGGTGATCGACGAAAACCACATCCGCGCCTCCATCATTGAGGCGGGATTGCGGGAGGCCGGGCATGAGCAGGTCACGGTCGTTCACGACGTTGCCGGAATAGCGCGGCGCATCGCCGAGATCGAACCGGACGTAATCGTCATCGACCTCGAAAATCCCAACCGCGACATGCTTGAAAACATGTTCCAGCTGTCGCGCGTCGTGAAGCGGCCGATCGCCATGTTCGTCGATCGGTCGGATCAGGCTTCGATCGAAGCTGCGGTGGCAGCGGGGGTCTCCGCCTATGTCGTCGACGGGCTGCGCCAGGCGCGCGTCAAGCCGATCCTCGATATGGCGATCAGCCGCTTCAACGCGTTCTCGCGGATGGCGCGCGAACTGGAAGAAGCCCGCAGTGAATTGGAGGACCGCAAGGTCATCGACCGCGCCAAGGGCATCCTTATGAGGTCGCGCGGCCTGTCGGAGGACGCGGCCTACACGCTTCTGCGCAAGACCGCCATGAGCCAGAACCGCAAGATCAGCGAAATCGCGCAGAGCCTGGTGACGGCGGCAGGCCTTCTGGATCCCGGAGAGAGTTGAGCATGGCGGCCGAACACCAGATCAATGCCGGTTTCATACCGCTCTTCGACAGCGCGGTTCTTGTCGCAGCGCGCGAGATCGGCTTTGCCGCGCGCGAAGGCGTCGACCTGACGCTCAGTCGCGAGACATCCTGGGCCAACATCCGCGACCGCATCGCGATCGGGCATTTCGATCTGGCGCATATGCTGGGGCCGATGCCGATCGCCTGCAATCTGGGGCTCACGCCACTCGCCTCCGATACGATCGTGCCGTTCTCGCTGGGACTGGGCGGCAATTGCGTAACGGTTTCGAACGTGGTCTGGGCGGGCATGGCCGCGCACGGCGCCTCGCCCGACCTCGATCCGGCGCGAGCCGGCAAGGCCTTGGGAGCGCTAATCCGTGAACGGGCAAATGCCGGTCGCGACCCGCTGCGCTTTGCGGTCGTGCATCCGCACTCCGGACACAATTACGAACTGCGCTACTGGCTCGCGGCCTGCGGCATCGATCCGTCGCGCGAAATAGAAATCGTCATCGTGCCGCCGCCCTTCATGGCCGACGCACTCGCCGCCGGCAGGATCGACGGCTACTGCGCCGGCGAACCCTGGAACAGCGTCTCGGTTGTCGCCGGCACCGGCCATATCGCCACGGTCAAGGCCGCTATCTGGAAGACCAGCCCCGAAAAAGTCGTCGGCGTGCGCAAGGCCTGGGCCGAAAAACACCCCGAAGCCCTTTCAGCCCTGCTGCGCGCGCTCCATCACGCGGCGCGCTGGTGCCAGAATCCGGCAAACCGCGGCGAACTGGCCGCGCTGATGGCGCAGCCTTCCTTCCTCGGCGTTTCGCCGGCGTTGCAGATGCCGATCCTGACCGGACATCTCGCGCTAGGCGGCGCGGAACTGAGCGTCGAGGACTTCTTTCTGACTTTCGGCAAGGCGGCGAATTTCCCCTGGAAGAGCCATGCGCTGTGGTTCTACACGCAGATGGTCCGTTGGGGGCAGATCAAGCACAGCGCTGCCCACATGGCGCTCGCGCGCGACACCTACCGGCCCGACCTCTATCGCGCAGCGCTGAAGCCGCTCGGCGTCGCCCTGCCTGGAGCCAATGCCAAGGTCGAGGGGGCCCTGACCGCTGCCACGCCGGTCGGCTCGGCCGGCGCCAGCCTCGTCCTTGGTCCGGATGGTTTCTTCGACGGCCGCATCTTCGATCCCGACAGGATCGACGACTATCTCGCTATCCGCGACTGGGCGATGCCGACGAGTTGAGCATTCCTTGCGCACTATCGTGCACTGCACAATTTTTGTGCTACTGCACAATGAACGTGACTGCCGTATGAGCATCGACAATCCGGCGCTCCAGCCTTTACGCCCGCGCGCTCGATTGTTTTTATTGCTTAATCCACCGCTTCTTCCAGCTGGCACGGTTCCTGCATAATAATCCATAGGCCTTCACGGCCACGGAATACGGCGTCCAATGGCGGGCGCCACAGGCAAAGCTGCCGCTCAGGTCACACGCGATCCGGATCAACGGACGCAGCGGCCTGGCCGGCGGCTTTTTTGTTTTGGTCGAACACGCAATCGACGGCGCAGATCCCAAGCCGCGCCCAACCGGAGATGACGATGACGAAACGCATCAAAACCCAATCCGCCCTCAAGGGTGTAACGCGCCGCGATTTCCTGATGATGAGCGCGGCCACCGCGGCAACGCTGGGGGCGGCACGCGCGCTGCTGCCGTCCGGCGCCTATGCGGCGACGGCAGCGCCGGAAGTCACCGGCGCCAAGCTAGGCTTCATCGCGCTGACCGATGCAGCGCCGCTGATGATCGCCAAGGAGAAGGGCCTGTTCGAAAAATTCGGCATGCCCGATGTCGAGGTGCTCAAGCAGGCCTCCTGGGGCGCGACACGCGACAACCTGATGCTCGGCGGCGAAGCCAACGGCATCGACGGCGCCCATATCCTGACGCCGATGCCTTACCTGATGCATACCGGCAAGGTGACGCAGAACAACCAGCCGATGCCGATGGCGATCGTGGCGCGGCTCAACTACGACTGCCAGGCGATTTCCGTCGCGCAGGAATATGCCGGCACCGGCGTCGGCCTCGATGCCTCCAAGCTGAAGGACGCCTTCGCGGCCAAGAAGGCCGAGGGCAAAGAGGTGAAGGCCGCCATGACCTTCCCGGGCGGCACTCATGATCTCTGGTTGCGCTACTGGCTGGCTGCCGGCGGCATCGATCCCGACAAGGATGTCTCGACCATCGTCGTGCCGCCGCCGCAAATGGTCGCCAACATGAAGGTTGGCAATATGGACGTGTTCTGCGTCGGCGAGCCGTGGAACGAGCAACTCGTCCATCAGGGTGTCGGCTTCACCGCCACCACGACAGGTGAACTCTGGAAAGGCCATCCGGAAAAGGCGCTCGGCCTGCGCGCCGCCTTCATTGACAAGAACCCGAACGCCACCAAGGCGATCCTGATGGCCGTCATGGAAGCTCAGCAATGGTGCGAAGCCATGGAAAACAAGGACGAGATGGCGGCCATCATCGGCAAGCGGCAATGGATGAACGTGCCGACCGCCGACATCATCGGTCGCCTCAAGGGCGACATCAACTACGGCAATCACCGCGTCGCCACCGGCACCGACCTCTACATGAAGTTCTGGAAGGGCGGCGTGTCCTATCCATTCAAGAGCCACGACAGCTGGTTCCTCGCCGAAAACATCCGCTGGGGCAAATTCGCGGCGACCACCGACATCAGGGCGCTGGTCGATCAAGTCAACCGCGAAGATCTGTGGCGCGAGGCGGCCAAGGACCTCGGCGTCGCTGCGGCCGACATCCCGGCGTCTTCATCGCGCGGCGTCGAGACCTTCTTCGACGGCAAGATCTTCGATCCGGCCAATCCGTCCGCCTATCTCGACAGCCTGAAGATCAAGGCATCGGCCTGACGTCGCTGGCAAGCGGCGCCAGTGGCGCCGCTGTCACTCCAATGCTCAAGGAGCTTTTTGCGAAAATGTCTATCCAAGCCATCGAGGACGCCAAGGTGAAGGCGTTCCCCACGCCTGCCAAGCCCGCAGAGGTCATAGCTTTCACCGCCAAGGTGAGGCGCCGCTTCGATCCCGCTGCGATCGCCGGCAAGGTGGCAAGCACGCTGGTGCCGCCGGCAGTCGTCATCGTCGTCATGCTCGTCATCTGGCAGATCGCCTGCTCGTCGCCCAACGCCAGCTTGCCGCCACCCAGCCAGGTATGGAACGAGGCCTACGATCTGATCGCCCATCCCTTCTTCGATTATGGTCCGCAGGATATCGGACTGGCCTGGCGGGTGCTGATCTCGCTGCAGCGCGTCGCCATCGGCTTCGGCCTGGCTGCAATCGTCGGCGTTGCGCTCGGCGCGCTGGTCGGCCAGTCGATCTGGGCGATGCGCGGCCTCGACCCTGTGTTCCAGATCCTGCGCACCGTGCCGCCGCTCGCCTGGCTGCCGCTGTCGCTGGCCGCCTTCCGCGATTCCAGCCCATCGGCGATCTTCGTCATCTTCATCACCTCGATCTGGCCAGTGATCATCAACACCGCCGTCGGCGTCCGCAACATTCCAGAGGATTATCGCAACGTCTCCCGCATCCTCAGGCTCAACCAGCTCGAGTTCTTCGTGAAGATCATGGTGCCGGCCGCGGCGCCTTACATCTTCACCGGCCTGCGCATCGGCATCGGTCTGTCCTGGCTTGCCATCGTCGCCGCCGAAATGCTCACAGGCGGCGTCGGAATCGGCTTCTTCATCTGGGATGCCTGGAACTCGTCGCGGCTGCCCGACATCATCGTTGCGCTCGCCTATATCGGCATCACCGGCTTTTGCCTCGATCGCCTTGTCGCGGCGGTCGGCGCCTTCGTCACCCGCGGCACAACGGCAAAGTGAGGAGAGGGCAATGACGGCCTATCTGAAACTCGACCATATCGACAAATCCTTCACCCGCGGCGGCCAGGTCAGCGAGGTGCTGAATGACATCCGGCTGACCATCGACAAGGGCGAATTCGTCTCGATCATCGGCCATTCCGGCTGCGGCAAGTCGACCTTGCTCAACCTGATCGCCGGGCTGACGAAAGTGTCCGCCGGGGCGGTCCTGCTCGAAGACAAGGAGGTCGACAGCCCCGGTCCTGAACGCGCCGTGGTGTTCCAGAACCACAGCCTGCTGCCATGGCTCACCGTCTACGAAAACATCAACCTGGCAGTATCTAAGGTCTTCGGCCGCACCAGGAGCCGGGCCGAACGGCACGACTGGATCATGCGCAATCTCGACCTCGTGCAGATGGCGCATGCCAGAGACAAGCGGCCCGCCGAAATATCGGGCGGCATGAAGCAGCGCGTCGGCATCGCCCGCGCGTTGGCCATGGAGCCGAAGATCCTGCTGCTCGACGAACCCTTCGGTGCGCTCGACGCGCTGACGCGCGCCCATCTGCAGGACGCGGTGATGGATATCCATTCGAGGCTTGGCTCGACGACAATCATGATCACCCACGATGTCGACGAGGCGGTGCTGTTGTCCGACCGCATTGTCATGATGACCAACGGCCCGGCGGCAACCATCGGCGAGGTGCTTCCCGTGCCGCTGGCCCGGCCGCGCCGCCGCGTCGAGCTTTCCTCCGACCGGACGTTCCTGCGCTGCCGCGAGGCGGTGCTGAAGTTCCTCTACGAACGCCACCGCTTCGTTGAAGCCGCGGAGTAGCTCAATGACCGAAAAACTCGTCATCATCGGCAACGGCATGGCGCCCGGGCGGATGCTGGAGCATCTGTTCGAACAGGCACCCGGTCGCTACCAGGTCACCATCTTCAACGCCGAGCCGCGGGTCAATTACGACCGCATCATGCTGTCGCCGGTGCTGTCCGGCGAGAAGGCCTTTGAGGAAATCATCATCCATGGCGACGGCTGGTACATCGCCAACGGCATCACCCTCTACAAGGGCCACAAGATCGTCGCCATCGACCGGACGGCGAAGACCGTCACTTCCGACCACGGCGTCACCGAGCCCTATGACAAGCTAGTCATCGCCACCGGTTCGGTGCCGTTCATCATTCCGGTGCCCGGCCATGACTTACCGGGCGTGCTCACCTATCGCGATCTCGACGACGTTCAGGCCATGCTGCTTGCCGCCCAGTCGCGAGCCAAGGCCGTGGTCATCGGCGGCGGCCTGCTCGGGCTGGAGGCGGCAGCGGGCTTGAACTCGCAAGGCATGGACGTCACCGTGCTGCATGTCATGCCGACGCTGATGGAGCGCCAGCTCGACCCGGCGGCCGGCTATCTGCTGCAGCGCGCCGTCGAGCAACGCGGTATCAAGGTCGTCACCAAGGCCAACACCCAGGCGATCACAGGCAAGGGCAAGGTCGAGCAGGTGGAGCTTGCCGACGGCACCATCATCCCGGCGACGCTCGTCGTCATGGCAGTGGGCATCAGGCCGAACGCGGCGCTGGCGAAAGAAGCAGGCATTGCCGTCAATCGCGGTATCGTCGTCGACGCCGGCATGCGCAGCAACGATCCAGACATCTATGCGCTCGGCGAATGCGCCGAGGTCAGCGGCCAGGTCTATGGACTGGTAGCACCCCTCTACGAGATGGCACGCGTCGCCGCCAGCCAGCTTGCCGGCAACGAGGCGGCGGCTTTCGTCCATATGGACACGCCGACCAAGCTCAAGGTCACCGGGATCGAGTTGTTCTCGCTCGGCGACTTCGCCGAGGGCGAGGACCGCCAGGAGATCGTGCTGCGCGATGCCGCCGCCGGAATCTACAAGCGGCTGGTGCTTAGGGATGACCGCATCATCGGCACCGTGCTCTACGGCGAGACGGCGGACGGCGCGTGGTTCAACGACCTCAAGAAGAAGCAGACCGACATATCGCAAATGCGCGACACGCTTATCTTCGGCCAGTCCTACCAGGGAGGTGCCTCCCTGGACCCTATGGCGGCCGTTGCAGCCTTGCCGGATGATGCGGAAATCTGCGGCTGCAACGGCGTTTGCAAAGGAAAAATCACCGGCGCGATCACGGCCAAGGGCCTGACGTCGCTAGACGACGTGCGTGCCCACACCAAGGCTTCCGCTTCGTGCGGCTCCTGCACCGGTCTGGTCGAGAAGCTGATGGCGCTGACCATCGGCGACAAATACAATCCGGCGGCTGTGCAACCGATGTGCGGCTGTACCACGCTCGGCCATGACGAAGTCCGCCGGCTGATCAAGGCCAAGAGCCTGAAGACCATTCCCGCCGTCATGCAGGAACTGGAATGGACCACCTCCTGCGGCTGCGCCAAATGCCGGCCGGCGCTCAATTACTATCTCGTCTGCGACTGGCCGGACGAGTATGCCGACGACTACCAGTCGCGCTTCATCAACGAGCGCGTTCACGCCAACATCCAGAAGGACGGCACCTATTCTGTGGTGCCGCGCATGTGGGGTGGCGTCACCAATGCCGCCGAACTGCGCGCCATCGCCGACGTCGTCGACAAGTTCGAGATCCCGATGGTCAAGGTTACCGGCGGACAGCGCATTGACATGCTCGGCATCCGCAAGGAAGACCTGCCGGCGGTGTGGGCCGATCTCGGCCAGGCCGGCTTCGTCTCCGGCCACGCCTATGCCAAGGGACTGCGCACGGTGAAGACCTGCGTTGGTTCGGACTGGTGCCGCTTCGGCACCCAGGATTCTACGGGGTTCGGCGTCCGCATCGAGAAATTCATGTGGGGTTCGTGGACGCCCGCCAAAGTCAAGATGGCGGTCTCGGGCTGTCCTAGGAACTGTGCGGAAGCAACCTGCAAGGATGTCGGCGTGATCTGCGTCGATTCTGGTTACGAGATCCATTTCGCCGGTGCTGCCGGCCTCGACATCAAGGGCACAGAGGTGCTCGGCTTGGTCAAGACTGAGGACGAAGCGCTCGAGCATATCGTGGCGCTGACGCAAATGTATCGCGAGCAGGGCCGCTATCTCGAGCGCATCTACAAATGGGCCAAGCGCATCGGCATCGCCGAGATCAAGCGCCAGATCCTGGACGATGGCGAGAAGCGCAGGGCCTATTTCGATCGCTTCGTGTTTTCGCAGAAATTCGCGCAGGTCGACCCGTGGTCGGAACGCGTTGCCGGCAAGGACAAGCACGAATTCCGGCCGATGGCTTCGGTCGGTTTCGCGCAGGCGGCGGAGTGACCGTGATGAACTGGGTATCAATCGGCTCGATATCGGACATTCCGCGCCGCGGCGCGCGCTGCGTCGCCACGCCGCAAGGCAAGATCGCCGTCTTCCGCACCGCGGAGGACCAAGTCTTCGCCATCGAGGACCATTGTCCGCACAAGGGCGGGCCGCTCTCGCAGGGCATCGTCCACGGCGCGGCGGTGACCTGTCCCCTGCACAATTGGGTGATCTCGCTGGAGACCGGCAAGGCGCTCGGCGCCGATCAAGGTGCGGTGCGCACCGTTCCGGTGCGGATCGAGGGCGAGCGTCTGTTCATTGCGCTGGAAGCGCTGGCCAGCCGCGCGGCCTGAGCATGAAGATCGACGAAGCGCGCGAGGTGAGGACCACCTGCCCCTATTGCGGGGTGGGTTGCGGCGTGCTGGCGAAGGTCGCCGCGGATGGCGAAATAACCGTTCGCGGCGACCCAGACCATCCGGCAAATTTCGGCCGGCTCTGTTCCAAGGGCTCGGCGCTGGCGGAGACGATCGATCTCGATGGCCGGCTGCTCTATCCGGAGATCCACGGTCGCCGCACCGGCTGGGACGAGGCGCTCGACCTCGTCGCCTCGACTTTCTCGCAAACCATTGCCGAGCACGGCCCCGACGCGGTCGCCTTCTACGTTTCCGGCCAGTTGCTGACCGAGGACTATTATGTCGCCAACAAGCTGATGAAAGGCTTCATCGGCTCGGCTAATATCGACACCAATTCGCGCCTGTGCATGGCTTCGTCGGTTGCCGGCCATCGCCGCGCCTTCGGCTCCGACACGGTGCCGGGCAGTTATGAGGATCTGGAGCTTGCCGATCTGATCGTGCTGGTCGGCTCCAATCTCGGCTGGTGCCACCCGGTGCTCTACCAGCGCGTTGCCGCGGCCCGGGAAAAACGGCCCGAGATGAAGGTGGTGCTGATCGATCCGCGCCGCACGATGACCGCCGATATCGCCGACATGCATCTGGCGATCGCGGCCGATGGCGACGTCGCGCTGTTCACCGGCCTGCTCGCCTATCTTGGCAAAAATGACGCTCTGGACCGCGCCTATATCGCTGCACATACCACGGGCTTCGAAGGCGCGATTGCCGCTTCCTCGCTCGACCTTGCCGGCATCGCCGCTGCCACGGGCCTCGGCGAGGACGAGCTTGTCCGCTTCTACAGCCTGTTTGCCGCGACGGCGAAAACGGTGACCGTCTATAGCCAGGGCGTGAACCAGTCGTCCTGGGGCACCGACAAGGTCAACGCCATCATCAATTGCCATCTCGCCACCGGCCGCATCGGCAAGCCCGGCACCGGGCCGTTTTCGGTGACCGGCCAGCCCAATGCCATGGGCGGCCGTGAGGTCGGCGGCTTGGCCAACATGCTGGCGGCCCATATGGAGATCGAAAACCCCGAACACCGCGGCCGCGTGCAGCGCTTCTGGAGCGCGCCGGCCATCGCCGAAAAACCCGGCTTGAAGGCGGTCGAGATGTTCCAGGCGGTGGCCGACGGGCGTATCCGGGCGCTGTGGATCATGGCGACCAACCCGGTCGATTCGATGCCGGATGCCGATGCCGTCGAGGCGGCGATCAAGGCCTGCCCCTTTGTCGTGGTGTCGGACGTGCTGGCCTTGACCGACACGGTCCGCCACGCCCATGTCCGGCTGCCCGCCGCCGCATGGGGCGAGAAGGACGGCAGCGTAACCAATTCGGAGCGCCGCATCTCGCGCCAACGCGCCTTTTTGCCAGTGCCCGGCGAGGCAAGAGCCGATTGGTGGATCATCGCCGAAGTGGCCAAGCGGATGGGGATTGCCGAGGCGTTTTCGTATGCGTCGCCGGCCGCGATTTTCGCTGAACATGCAGCGCTGTCGGCCTTCGAGAATGACGGCGCGCGGGATTTTGATATAGGCGCGTGTGGCGACATTGACGCTGAGGACTATGAGCATTTGGCGCCTTTCCAGTGGCCAGCGCCGAGCCCAGACACCCCCCTCTGGCCTGCCGGCCATCTCCCCCGCAAGGGTGGAGATCGGCTATCACCACGGCCTTCGCTAATCTCCAACGCTGCAAGGGGAGAGCCGGCGCCAAAGCTGCCAATCTCCCCCCTTGCGGGGGAGATGGCCGGCAGGCCAGAGGGGGGTGCTCAGGCTGAAAGTGAGAAAGACTTGGCCGTTCAGGCAAGACGTGCTTCACCCAGCACCCGCTTCTTCGCCAACGGCAACTTCTACACACCCGATGGCAAAGCGCGCTTCATCCCGATCCGTCCAGTTCCGCAAACCCGCACGAACGAAAAATTCCCGCTGATCCTCAACACCGGGCGGGTTCGCGACCATTGGCACACCATGACGCGGACCGGCAAGAGCCAGCGGCTGTCGCAGCACATGGCCGAGCCCTTCGCCGAAATCCATCCGCTGGATGCGCAGCACTTCGCCATCGGTGATGCCAACATCGTGCGCGTCTCCACTGTGCACGGCGAGGTGCTGGTTCGCGCGCTGGTGACAGCGCGGCAGCGCCCGGGATCAGTCTTCGTGCCGATGCACTGGACGGACCAGTTCTCAGCGCGTGCTCGCGTCGATGCGCTGGTGGCACCCATCACCGATGCGATTTCAGGCCAGCCGGCCTCGAAGAATATTGCCGCCCGCGTGGAACGCTTTGCTGCCGCCGCCTTCGGCTTCGCCGTGCTTGCCGAACGGCCGGGCTCGATCGACGCCGACTATTGGAGCCTCGCCCGTTGCGCCGCCGGCTGGCGCCTCGAGCTTGCACTGGAAGCTGGCCGGGATTGGCCGGGTTTCGCAGCTTCGCTTTTTGGCGCGGACGTGCAAGGCGAGACGCTCGCCTATCATGATGTCGCCGGCGGGCACTATCGCTTTGCCCGCTTCGCCGGCAGCCGGCTGGCTGGCGCGCTCTATCTTGCGCCCACGCCGGTCGCGGTGTCGCGCAGCTGGGCGGTGGAGCAGTTGAGTGCGGACCATGCTGATCGGCGCGGGCGGCTGGCGATCGTAGCCGGGCGGCCGGGCGGCAATTCCGTCGATCGTGGCGCCGTCGTCTGCTCCTGTTTCGGGGTCGGCGCCAATCAGATCGCGGAGGCGGTACGCGGCGGCTGCACCAGCGTCGAGGCGATCGGCGCCACCCTGCATGCCGGCACCAACTGCGGCTCCTGCCGTGCCGAGATCAGGACCATCATTGAGGCGCGACGCCTTCAAGCGGCGGAGTGAGGGCGTCGAGAAACTCTGTCACGCCGGGCCTCGACGCTTACCAGCAATTTACAAACCATGGGCTACCAACGTCCCTATTCGATTCGTTCCGAACAGGACCCTTATGAGCAAAGCCCTCACTTCATTCGCATTGGTCGCCATATTGACGGCTTTGCTGATGGCGCTCAGCCTGGCAGTGGCCAGGCATGGCTATCCCTATGGTGCGATCGGCGCAAAACGCCTGGACGACGTCGCCGATGCCGGAACGTTTATCCCGCTTGCATCAGTCTACTTCTTCAGCGCGCTGCTCATGATGATCCTGCCGATCAGAGCCGCCAGCGTCGTCCTGACGAACGCCGCGGATGCGATCTTCTGGACAGTCATCGTGTTGTTCGCGGCCATCATTGGCTGTCTCGCTGCCAGGTGGGCTTTCGATCGGGGCAACATCTTGCCGGCGCTGCTGAACTGGCGCTTCCTGTTTGTCGCAGCAGTCGTCGGATGCCATCTTTTCATGAACGAGTTGCGCCGCAATATCCTGCTGAGAAGCCTGTTCTTCGTCGTCTTCGCCGCTGCGACACTGGCCTGCCTGTTCTGGTCGTTCGCCATCTGAGAAACCGATGCAGGCGCTGGCTTGCGGCTCAGTTCTTGTCGACTGGCTTCGAACGCATCCGCGAAACGGTCTCGCGTTCGGCCCGCTTCGAACGCATCGGCGGCAGGCCGCGGTCGATCAGGTCCATGTCCTCCAGCACCATGTCGCCCATGCGCTTGAAAGCGATGTCGAGCGCGCCGGCCCGGTGGGCGGAACGCAGGAAGCCGGGCAGCGTGCGCACGGGATGATCCTGCGCCAGCGGCTCTTCCGGAAACACGTCGCTGGCGGCGACGATGTGGCCGCTGCGAACGGCCTCCATCAGCGCCGGAAAATCGACCACACCGGCACGGCTGAGGAGGATGAACGCGGCTCCAGTGCGCATTCTGGCAAAGGCGTCAGCGCCGAGAAACCCTTGGTTTTCGCTGGTCACCGAAGCGACGACGAAGACGAAATCGCTGGTCGACAGAACCGTGTCGAGCGTAGCCGGCTCGACGCCGTTCTCGATGAGGATCGACGGCGGCAGCCACGGATCGAAGACCCTGGTCCGCGTGCGAAAGCCTAACAGCAGCCGGTTGAGCGCACGGCCGAGATCGCCAAAGCCGATGATACCGACATCAGCACCGGACAGAAGCCGCGCCTTCCGGTTGCCGTCGCCGCCCCACAGCTCCTTGCCCTCACGAAACGCGAGGTCAGCGTCGACGATGTCCCGGGCGAGGTTGAGCGCCATGGCGAGGCCGAGCTCGGCCACCGGCTCGGCAAAGACCAGGCCGGTGGTAACAACATGGATGCCGCGCGAAAAAAGCGTCTCATACGGCATGTTGTTGATGAGGTTGCTCTCGACATTGAAGACGCAGCGCAGTGTTCGCATCTTGTCGAGCGTCTCCGGCGCGATCGGCGGCTGGCCGACGATGTAGCGCGCCTCGGCGAGCACGTCGGCCGGCAGGGCCGCGACGCCTTCTGGCGACGATTCGACGATACGATATTTGGCGCTGAATCTCGCCAGTGCCTCGGACGTGAAAATCAGGTCGAGCGTGCGCGGCTCGGGCGCGCTGATCACCAGCGGCAACACGCTGTCGGACATGGCGGTTCCTCCCGGTGCGATCCGCGTCGCACAACACTAGAATCAACTTTTACCGCCTCGACACCTAGCACATGCCTGTCGAGCAAGAGAACTTTGCCGCCGGCGGCCTTGCGGTGTGGCGGCCGGTGGTCCAGATAGACGGCAATCGAAGGACGACAAGGAAGACAGCGACATGATCCCGTTTCGAAAGAACCTCATCGGTGGCGAGTGGGTGGGCGATGCCGGCTCCCGCAACATCAACCCGTCCAATCTCGACGACGTGGTCGGCGAATATGCGTCGGGGGACGCCGAGCAGGCCCGGCAGGCCATCGCGGCGGCGAAAGCGGCATTTCCGGCTTGGTCCCGATCGGGCCTGCTGGCACGCCATGCGGTACTGAGGAAGGCGTCGGACGAGATCACCGCGCGTAAAGATGAAATCGGCCGGGCGTTGGCGCGCGAAGAAGGCAAGACGCTGGTCGAGGGCATTGGCGAGACCGTGCGGGCCGCCCAGATCTTCGATTTCTTTGCTGGTGAGACGCTGCGCCTGTCTGGCGAGCTGGTTCCAAGCGTGCGGCCCGGCGTCGGTGTCGAAATCACGCGGGAGGCGGTCGGCGTCGTCGGCATCATCACGCCGTGGAATTTCCCGATCGCCATTCCGGCGTGGAAAATCGCTCCTGCCCTGGCCTACGGCAACACCATCGTCTTCAAACCGGCCGAGTTAGTTCCGGAGAGCGCCTGGACCATTGTCGACATCCTGCACCGCGCCGGCCTGCCGAAGGGCGTGCTCAATCTCGTCATGGGCAAGGGTTCGGTGGTCGGTCAGGCCATGCTCGACAGCCCGGACCTCAATGCCATCACCTTCACCGGCTCGGTCGGCACTGGCAAGCGCGTAGCTGCCGCCAGCGTAGAGCACATGCGCAAGTTCCAGCTCGAAATGGGCGGCAAGAACCCGCTTGTCGTGCTCGACGATGCAGATCTTGCGGTCGCCGTCGACTGCGCGATCAATGGCGCATACTTCTCGACCGGCCAGCGCTGCACGGCATCGTCCCGCCTGGTGGTGACGGACGGCATCCATGACCGCTTCGTCGACGCGATGAAAGATCGCCTGGGCAAGCTGGCCGTCGGCGACGCTCTCGATGCCAAAACCCAGATCGGACCGGTGGTCGACCAGAGCCAGTTGAAACAGGACGAAGACTATATCGCCATCGGCCGCCAGGAAGGCGCCGATCTGGCCTTCGGTGGCGAGCGGCTCGATCGCGAAACCCGCGGCTTCTACCTGCAACCGGCGCTGTTTACGCAAGCCACCAACGCCATGCGCATCTCGCGCGAGGAGATCTTCGGGCCTGTGGCCAACGTCATCCGCGTCAAGGACTATGACGAGGCGCTGGCGGTGGCTAACGACACGCCGTTCGGGCTGACGTCGGGCATTTGCACGTCGAGCCTCAAGCACGCCACGCATTTCAAGCGCAACTCGGAGGCCGGCATGGTGATGGTCAATCTGCCGACGGCGGGCGTCGATTTCCATGTGCCTTTCGGCGGCCGCAAGGGATCGAGCTACGGCCCGCGCGAGCAGGGCCGCTACGCGGCGGAGTTCTACACTACGGTGAAGACCGCCTACACGTTCGCCGGCTAATCATATCGGTACTTGCCGGGCCAAATGAAATCGAACATGCGAGCAGGCCAATGATTTCCTTCCCAGCAAACGCGAGTTGCTGGGAAGGGCGAACGTCTTCGCGCCCGACACGACAGCGACAGCTGGCGATAGCCGTCATTCAGCACGGTCCTTAGGGCTCGCCGGCTGCGACAGCCAGCCGCCGCTGAACCCGGCCTTGCACAGGCCGCGACGGATATGCGGGCTCGACCGCATCAGGTCCCAGATCAGGCGCGAGCGGTGGTTTTCGATCATCAGCACGACGATACCCTGGTCCAGTCCGTAATGCGCATCCGATATCCAGCCGCTCGGCCCGAACTTCCGCCGGTTCGCCAGCGTCGGGTTGAAACCGCTCGGCACCCTGAAACTGTCGACCACCTCAGGGTGGCGTTCTCTGAGGTGGCGCAGCGCCGGCAGGCAGATTTCCGGCGCGAAGGGCAGCGATGCGAGATACGACCACGGCGCTATCGTTCCGTCGTCGGGGCCGAACGGTGCGCCGCGCGCCGCGTAGCCGGAAAATTTGCGCGGTCGCCGCTCGATCTTCGCGCGGAAGTTGCCGGGTCCGTCACCCGCCGAAAGGCCCCAGAGTCCTTCGCCGTAGCCGTGGTAGCCTGAGGGGTTGTGCCGCGCATAATCCCGATGAAGGTAGGTCGCGCGGCGGCTGTTTTCGAAATAGTCCGAGTTCTTCTCCCGCATGAACGCATCCCGGATGCCGTCGAAGTCGATCCAGGCATGCGAGAACTGGTGCATGAACAGCGGACCGCCATAGAGCACGTCGTAGCCGTAGATGTTTTCCCATCGATATGTCGCCGTCCAGCCGGCATAACTGTCGTCCGAGGCTGGCTTGTCCGGGGAGGCCATTGCCAGAACGTAGAGCATGGTCGCTTCGTTGTAGCCTTCCCAGCCATAACGCAAAAAGCCGCTCTTCGGCTTCCAGCCCTGCCGCAAGGTCGACTTGCTGCCTTGCGCCCATCGCCAGTCGACGCGCCGGTAGAGGACTTCCGCCAGTTCGCGGATTTCGGTTTCTTCGTCATTGTCGCCCGTGAAATAGGCGCCAGCCGCGAGCACGCCAGCCATCAAAAGCGCAGTGTCGACCATCGACAATTCGCATCGCCAGGTGCGCAGGCCGGTCCGGATGTCGAGGAAATGGTAATAGAAACCCTTGTGGCCGGTGACCTCGTCGCCATTGCCTTGCCGGCTGTTCCAGAAGAAGCGCAGTGTGGCAAGCGTCAGCTTTACGGCTGCATCTCGAGTCATCCAGCCACGCTCGACCCCGACCGGATAGCAGGACAGGGCGAAGCCGACGACCGCTATGCTTGCCGGCCAATTTGGCCGCGAGGTGTCGGCAACCAGCCCGTTCTCCGGATTCACGGTTTCCAGAAAATAGCCGAAGGCCGCGCACTGGAAGCGGTCGAGCAGGTCTTCGTCGGACAGTCGCGGTTCGACCCTAAGCAAGCGACGGGAACTCCAGTCTGGCTGCCTTGGCGGTAGATCGCCCGACTTGCTTCAATAGGTGGCCCGGCCGCCGGAAACGTCGAAAACGGCGGCCGTCGTGAAGGAGCATTCCTCGGAAGCGATCCACGAGATCAGCGCCGCAACCTCCTCGACCTCGCCAAACCGCGCCATCGGTATCTTCGACAGCATGAAATCGATGTGCTGCTGGCTCATTTGCTGGAAAATCGCGGTGCGCACCGCCGCCGGCGTGACGCAGTTCACCGTCACCTTGGTCTTGGCCAGTTCCTTGCCCAGAGACTTGGTCAGGCCGATCACCGCCGCCTTGGAGGTGCTGTAGGCAGAGGCATTCGGGTTTCCCTCCTTGCCGGCGATCGAAGCGATGTTGACGATCCTGCCGTAATTGCGCTCGAGCATGTGCGGAACAAGCGCCTTGTTGCAGAAGAAGACGCCGTTGATGTTGATGTCGATAACCCGGCGCCAATCCTCCACCGAATAGGCCCAGGTCGTCATGTTCGGTCCGGTGATGGCCGCACTGGTGACCAGGATATCGACCGCGCCAAGGGCATCGATCGTCTGCCGGCCGGCCTGTTCGACCGCCACGGGATCGGCGACGTCGACAGTCACGCCATGCAAATCGGGAATAACAGCCTTGGCCTGCTCGATGTGGGTGAGGTCGCGATCCCAGACGCAAACGCGCCCGCCTTCCTCGACTATTCTTTGCGCAACAGCCAGACCGATGCCCGAGGCGCCGCCGGTGATCACGGCCGAACGCCCGGCAAACCGTCCCGCGAAACTCATCGGCATGTGTCTTCCTCCAATGGGCGGCGAATGTGGAGTCAACCGCAGAGAAGTTCAAGTCGGGATTGGCGCCTCCGAACAGGTTCATGCTTGGCCCGAGGCGGTAGGAAAAGATCCGGCAGGGCTAGAGCGTCGGGCTAGCTGGAGTTACGCCGCGCGCACCGGGTTCAGACGTTCTTGATCGATTTCCAATGGTTCAGCCGCTCCGCGATCAGCTCCACTCGTCGCTGGTTGTCGCGCCCGTCCAGGATGCTCAAGTCCTCCGGCTCGGCGCGCAGATAGACACCGGAGGTGCGGGCGTTCAGTTTTGGCTGTGTGTCGGCTCGCGTGGTGAAGTACCCGGACGCGCGATCGGCGGACTCCAGCCGGATCTCTCCTGTCCCGTACAACTGCGACGCGTTCGCGTCCAAGGGCCGTTCTCCATTCCAAAAGTAGAAGATGCCGGCAGGCTCCTTTCTCTCCTTTACCGCTTCGCTCCAGTATCTCGCGGACAGACTGCCATTCTCTTGCCATGAGCGGCCGGCTAGCTCCAGCGCACCATCGCGGTCTCGCGAGATCCGCAGGAGGCTCACGGCGGAAGGCTCCTTGACGGTCCGCTCCGACAGGGAAAACTGCCACCAAAGACCTTCTATTCGGGCGGCGCGGCCCTCATTTTCGATCGCTTTTCGCAGCTTTTGGTTGACCGCTCTCATCTCGGCGGCGGTTGTCGCTTCGCCGTACCTCACGGACGTCAGGCCGAGGAGATCGCTTGGAAGCTTGGAGCCGTTGGCATGGAGGATAAACGTTCGGCGCATTCCGAGGACACCGCCGAAAAGGCCGGCTTCGAAGACCACATTGTCTCGCGGAGAAGCTTGAGCGGATACAGGAGCAGGTGATGCCGGCAGGCTTGCACTCGTCCAGTCGTCCTGGGCGAACACAAAAGCAGCGAAGTCGACTTCACGCGTAAGCTCAAGGAGGCGCTCCAGTGTGGTTGTCCCGGGATTGAAGGATGTCGTCCAGGGTTCCACATACGCGATGTCTTCAAGACCGCGTGTCAGCGCCTGCAGCAATTTTTTCTGCTTCCCCGACGAGCCCAGGAAGATTCGAGGTTTGTCCATCCGTTTGCTCCAGCCCAGCAGATCGGGACCACCAGCGTCTGCCAATTATCCTTGCGGCCATCGTCTGGTGTCCCCGCCATAGCGTACGCGGAGGGGCTCATTCGTTGCAACGGAAGCAAGGAATGCCGGCTGCTATTTTTCGGTCCGGTGCTGAAAGAACTGCGAAAACAATTCCGCGCGGTGGTGATGCCGAGCTTCTCATGAATCCGGCATGGCTCTTGACCGTGATGCCGAGGCGCTCACAATGTCTGGAGCCGGAAGCCGGCCTGGATGCTCGGTTCTTGCCACACGGCCTGTCGCGGCCTTTTACCGCCTTCCCGGGGCGTCCTTGTGGGTGTTTTTGCCTCATTTGGGTGACAGGCTGCAGGGGATGGGTTATATTGCACTGCACAACGGCAGCGCCAGCGCTTGGCGCGGCGGCAAATCGGCCTTGAGCTGTATGGACGGAATCCGCTACCGATGAAGATTCCAAAATCTCTGTTGATCGACCCGGAGAAGAACACGGTCTACGGTAGCTTTGCAGTTGCCATCTCCATCTGGGCGTTCTCCTATTCCGCCGTTTTCGGCCAGATCCTGATCCTGGCCTATTATGCGGTCTGGCTTCCCCTGATCATGGTAGATTACCGGCGGCTGTTGCGACATGTCTCCAGTGCGTGGCTCCCGCTGGGGTTTGCCATCTACGTCTGCCTCTCGGTGTTCTGGTCGGATGCTCCCGGCCTCACGTTGAGGACGGCAATCCAGTATTGCTCCCATATCGCCTGCGCCTACATCGCCGCGCGCACCGTCAGCGTTCGGACGTTGACAATAGGCTCACTGATCGGGATCTTTCTCGTCCTGCTCTACTCGCTTATGGTCGGGGGTTATTCCTATGATGGCCTCGACGGGACGTATAATTTCGTCGGCGCATTCAGCTCCAAGAACCAGATCGGCTTTGTCGCCTCCCTTGGCATCTATTTTTGCGTTGTCTTGCTGACCTTTCTCAGGCGCGGCCGGATCAGCCTTGTCTTGACGGCGCCCGTCCTCGTCCTGTCGGCCTATCTGCTGGTCATTTCGCATTCAGCCACCTCGATGGCTTCGATACCGGCGGTTCTCGCTCTGGTCGCTCTGCTTGCCATGGCGAAGAAGCTTTCGCTCCGCTACCGACGAGTGATTTTCCTGGTCGGCGCATGCGGGCTGGTCGCGGTCACCGCGGTTGCCTTTGCGGGGCTTCTGGATTTCGTCCTTGGCGTCTTCGGAAAAGATTCCACGCTCACCGGACGGACCTATCTCTGGGAGCAGGGCTGGGGTGCGGCGCAGCAAGCGCCGATCCTCGGCGTCGGCTACGCGGGCTATTGGGTGCAGGGTTTCGCCGAGGCCGAACGGCTTTGGAACGAATTCTACATCACGACCCGAAGCGGCTTCCACTTCCACAACACCTATGTCGAAGCGCTCGTCGAGCTTGGCTATGTCGGGGCGACGCTGATTTCGCTGATCATCGTGCGCACGCTGTGGGGCCACATATCGGCGTTGATATTCAGGACGTGGCAGGCCGAATCTGTGATTCTTGCCGGCGTGATGATGCTTCTGTTCATCCGGTCCTTCGTCGAGGTCGAGACCCTCAACCCCTACATCATGGGCTCCTTCCTTCTGTATTACAGCTACTTTAAACTGGTGAAGGTGCCTGTCGCCCGCCCTCGGTGGACGGCGGCGAGCCTCGCGGAACCAGAAACCGCAAAGGGCTAAGAAAAGCGCAGAATGTCACCTTGATTTCGTGCGTTAAAATTACCGTCAAAAACGAATGTAATCTTGGGGCGCCACAATTTCGCGAATTATTCGGGCGGGATTTCCTGCAACCAGGCTTCGTGGGGGTGCACTTTTGGTAACCACAGAGCCGGCTCCAATTACGCTATGATCCCCGATTTCGACCCCAGGCAGGATTATTGAATTTCGGCCTATCCAAACATTATCCCCAATCAGGACAGCTTTCGCTTTAACACCGGCACCCTCTTCGACCTCATGATAGTTTGAGTCTTGGATTACAACCGAATCGCCAATAAGGCATCCTTTTCCGATGCTTACTGCGACAGATGCGTCGATCGTAACTCCGCTGTTTATAAAAGATCTGGAGCCAATTGACAGGCTTGCGTTCCGGCGTGCATGAAACCAGGACCGTGACCCAAGCCCTCGAAACGAAACGCGAGAGCCAAATCTAAAATTGCCTTTTCCTGCTATATGAGGCGAGACACCAAGTACCGAAACTCGATCGCGTATTTCGATACCCCTCACTGCCCAAATGAATGTAATGATTGTGCCTTTAATATACCTTCTAGCACGATAGATATTCACTACGCTCCCCCACCGATTGGCACTTCTCGCCGAGAAGCGTGCATCTATGCGGACGGCCTCGGCATGACGCTCCCTTTGAGCGTCAGCTGACGTTGGGGTATTCGATCGCTCGAGTTCTATTGGCTAGCCATTGGCGCCAGCTTCACCTTGATCACGTCCCCGGGCAGCACGGGCGTGTCTTCACTGGCGGCAATTTCGCTGGTTTTGCCGTCGACCACCCGAACCAGGGCAAAGGACATCGTTGGCTCTTCGCCGTCGCGATAGCGTTGTAACGCCGGGTTCCCCGACATGGCTTCGGCCATCAGGCCGGTTTGCATGTTCATCTTGAGCATCGTCGCACTGAGATCGGCTTCTACCTGTTGCCGGTCGGCGGCGAGGCTCGCATTCTGAGTGTTTTCCAGGTCGATGGCATCCTGATTGGCCTTGCTGATCGACTGCTTGGCGGTAAGGATGGCCGTGTCGTAATCCAGGATCTGGCCTTCCAGGTCGGCGATCGTTTGTTGGGAAGTCAGAACCCGCGTGTTGACGACAAGGCCTTTCTGCGCCAGCGAGCCGATGCCGCTGAGCTGCTCCTTTGCCAGGTCGACCTGCCGCTGCTGGTTGACGATCTTTTTCTGCAGCGAATCGATCTCGCTCTGCAGCAGCTTCTTCAAATCGTCGAGCGCCTGAAGGCGCAGTTTAAGCTTCTTTTGATCAGCCGTCAGGATCGCCATCTCGTCCGCAACGACGCTTGCCACCTTCGGATCGTTGGCCACCTCCTTCGGCACGTCGAATGTCGGCTCGTCCGCCATCTCCGCTTCAATGCGCGCGCGCCTGACGATCAGCCGGACCCGTTGGTCTTCGAGGACGTCAAAATCGCCCTTGGCATTGATCATGTCGCGATCGTACCGCTGTCCTTCGGGGGCCCGCCGGACACCGCCGGCGATGCTCATCGCCCTCAGGACGGTCAGACCAGGCACGTAGGGATACTGGCCAGGCGTCTGGACCTCCCCGGAAATGTAGAATGGCCTGTACTCCGCCATTTCGACGGAGGCTTCCGGCCGGTCCGCCAGGGCGAGCTTGCGCTGGAGCGCCTGGCCGATCGCTGCCGCGATCTCGGATGTGGTCTTGCCGGATGCCGGCATTTCGCCGACGAACGGCACGGACAATGTTCCGGCCGGGCCGATTGTGTACTCTCCGTTGACGGCCGTCCAGTCTCGGAACGTGCCTTCAACGGTCTGCCATTCGGCCACGCGGATGGTCAGCTTGTCCTGCGATCCGAGGCGATACTCATCGGCCGCGGCGAGTTGGGGAATGGTGAGCGCCAGCGCGAGGCAAGTGGTCATAAGCCGCATCCGCCGCATGCGATTGCTAACAATGCTGGCGCAGGAGATTTCGAAAATATCTGTTTTCAACTGTACGTTTTCCGATCCGCTTTAGCCCCGCCCGATGAAACCTGCTGCAGAATGGTTGGCGTCTGGACAGTCACTCTTCCACACAGAGCCGGCTCCCGGCCGGTCAGTAGCAGCCCCGCGACATCCAGACGGCAGGCACGGTCTTGATGATGATGCGAATGTCCTCGACCAGCGACCAGTTCTCGACATAGTGGCGATCGAATGCGACGCGGCTGTCATAGGAAACGTCATTGCGGCCGCTGACCTGCCAGAGTCCGGTCAGTCCGGGGCGCGATTTCAGGTAATAAACGGCCGAACTGCCATAAATTTCGAGCTCGTCTCGCACCACGGGGCGAGGACCGACAAGGCTCATGTCACCCTGGAGGATGTTGATGATCTGCGGCAGTTCATCGAGGCTGAGCTTCCTCAGCACGGCCCCGACGCGCGTGACCCGCGGGTCGTTCTTGAGCTTGCGGGTGGCTATCCATTCGGCGTTGGCTTCCGGGTTGGCGGCAAGATATGCCGCCAGCACCTGTTCGCCATCCTGAACCATGGTGCGAAACTTGAGGCACGGGAAAATCCGTCCTCCCCGACCGATCCGGCTGTGACCGTAGAAAATCGGCCCGCCGTCGGAAAACTTGACAAGCAGCGCGACCATTACAAACAGCGGACTGAGAGCAACCAGGCCAATCAGTGAACCGGCGATATCGAAGCTGCGTTTGAGCAGGCCGCCGATCGGTGGAAAGTCGATACCGGCCTGCGAAAAATTCGCGTCGGCCGGCTTGGCTACGTCCCTCATGCGTAAACTCCATACGTTGAACGGATGGTTACCGCACGATATCAAAAAAATGCTGCATCGCAACACACAATTTCTTGAGCGCCTGAAATAATCACGTCATGACTTGACTAAATAATAAACCGATCCTGCACAATTTTTTGCCTTTATGGCGAGTTCGTGACAAATTTTGGGCAACATTGAAAAATCTAGTGCCTTTTTGAGGCTGATTTGGGGCGTATCGCTCTTTGTGCCGCGTCGTTGAGCATTGTCGTGCTGTAGTTTTGTAAATTATAGAGCGATTTTAAAGTAAAGTACTGATTATTATTGTAGCTCCTACTGAATTGAGTCCATACCGAGTGATTGGTCGCGATGCCGATGTGTGCATTGCAACATGGCCGAGTCGATCCCGCGAACTTATCCAAAATAATTTGCGGTTGGCCTTGCCCGCTATTGCACACCTTAATAGAGTTGCAAATTGTTTCTGTCAGAGTATGGACAGCGTGGGAAGGCCGGAAGCAACTGGCCAAAGAAAGCGAGTGGCCTCAACAAGCTCGCATGGGGAAGGGGAGGCTCGGGGG
>NZ_RZSU01000033.1:0-48209 GCF_003997585.1 Mesorhizobium sp. M5C.F.Cr.IN.023.01.1.1
CGACAAAACTGACGCCGCATCCCGACAAATTCGTTGCGTCGTCATCGCAATGCGTCCGGATCAATCAAAAGCATATTTTGTATAAATAATAGGCAGTTGCTGATCTTTTTATAATCATATTGCCTAACTGGATTGCAGAACCTATCTTCGGGAAAGATTGAATCGGCAAGGCTCTGCAGAAGAAAGGAGACCGACAATGGAAATCACTCCTACCCGTCAGTCGGCCAAAATCCTGATGTTCCCGGTGGCGGCGCGCGCTTCTGCCTCAAATTTAAGCGGAAAGGCTAAGTTCGCGGCAGAACTTGCTTCATTGCGCAACCGTGCGGATTTCGGAAGCGGTTGGTATCACGAAGCGGCCATTGAGGAAGCGAAACAGGACAGGAAGAGCTAACCCTTCCCTCCCACCGCTTCTGACGAATTGCAAAGCCCGGCGCGATCACTCGCGCCGGGCTTTTCATTTTTGCTATCAAGCCAAGATCAGGTCTTGGCGTGCAAGTTCGTTCCCAGCGTATCCCTGACGAAGATCATACCGATGATCAGCGACATCGCCGCGATCACCACCGGATACCAGAGGCCATAATAAATATCGCCCTTATAGGCGCTGAGCGCGAACACCGTTGCTGGCAGCAGGCCGCCGAACCAGCCATTGCCGATGTGATAGGGCAACGACATGCCGGTATAGCGGATGCGTGTCGGGAACATCTCGACCAGAATCGCAGCGATCGGTCCGTAGACCATGGTCACGTAAAGGACCAGGATGAACAGGATGCCGATAACCTTTGCCCAGTTGACCTGTGCAGGGTCGGCAAACATGGCAAAGGCGCCTGCTTCGGGGATGTTGTAGACGGTAATCTCGGGCGCTCCCGCCGCGGCCTCCTCGGCCGTCAGCAGCTTGTCCTTGATCGCCTGGTCGGCCGCAACCATCGTCTTGTCGCCGGCGCGGATTGCGGCAGCGTCGAGCTTCAGTTCCGGATTGGCCGCGACGAAGGCGTCAAGCCTCTGGTCGGCGACCTTGGCCGCAGCACGCTTCAGCGGATAGCCGCCGTCCCGCAATGCAATGTTGATTGCCTTCTTGAACGCGGCGTCGCTTGAAGTTGCCTTGTCTGCGGCCGCCACGGCGTCATAGGACGTCACCGTTTCGGTGCCGATCTTGACACTGGCCGCGGTCCCCGCTGCCGCTGTCGTGACAATGTCATAGGGCACCGAGCTCTTGGCAAGGAAGTCCGTCGCAATATCGCACGACGTCAGAGGCTTGCGCGTTCCGGTCGGATTGAACTGGAATTTGCAGTCGCCAGGCGCAGCGGTAATCGTGGCACGGGTGTTTTGCTGCGCGGTGGCGAGCGCCGGATTGGCTGCCCAGGTCAGCGCCTTGAACAGCGGGAAAGTGGTGACGATCGCCAGCGCCAGGCCCGCCATGATGATCGGCTTGCGGCCGATCTTGTCGGAGAGCCAGCCGAACACGACGAAGAAGATCGTGCCGAGCGCCAGCGCGATGGCGATCATGATGTTGACCGACTGGCCGTCGACCTTGAGCACGTTCTGCAGGAAGAACAGCGCGTAGAATTGGCCATTGTACCAAACCACCGCCTGGCCGGCGGTAAGGCCGAGAAGCGCCAAAATGGCGATCTTGGCATTCTTCCACTGTCCGAAGGCTTCCGTCAGCGGCGCCTTGGAGCCCTTACCCTCGTCCTTCATGCGCTGGAAGGTCGGCGATTCGGCAAGCGACAGGCGAATCCAGACCGATATGCCGAGCAGAATGGCTGAGAGCAGGAATGGAACACGCCAGCCCCAGGCCTCGAAATCCTCCTTGCTCAGCGAATTTTGCACGATGAGGATGACGACCAGCGACAGGAACAGGCCGAGCGTCGCCGTCGTCTGGATCCACGATGTATAGAAGCCGCGGCGGTCGTCGGGCGCATGCTCGGCTACATAGGTCGCCGCACCACCATATTCGCCACCGAGCGCCAAGCCTTGCAGCATGCGCAGCGCAATCAGGATAATTGGCGCTGCAATGCCCCAGCTTGCCGAACCAGGCAGCAGGCCGACCAGGAAGGTCGACAGGCCCATGATCATGATGGTGACGAGAAAGGTGTATTTGCGTCCAACGAGATCGCCGATGCGGCCAAACACCAGCGCGCCGAACGGGCGCACGAGGAAGCCAGCGGCGAAAACCAGCAGCGTAAAGATGTTGCGCGTCGCTTCCGGATACGAGTTGAAGAATGTTGAGCCGATCGAGGCCGCCAATGCGCCGTAGAGATAGAAATCGTACCATTCGAAAACGGTGCCGAGCGAGGAAGCGAAGATGACTTTCTTCTCTTCCCGGGTCATTCCGCGGCTTGCTCTGCCGGCGGTCGCTGCCATTGCCATGAATTCGTCCTCCCGTGACATCTCGCTGTACCTGATGCTGCGCGGTGTCATGCCACTGGACACGAACTCGGGCAGCTATCGCCGCGAGAAGTGACAGAAAGCGCCGCCCAGAGGCAGCCCGCCTTTGGGATTATGACTTTGGTCCAATGCATCGGCCCGAACATCGGAATCGATCTTCGGAAAGCACGATGCATATTGCGCCCAACTGGACGCACGTCGCTCTGATGGGCAAGGCGAAACGAATTGAGGGGGCGGCGATTGCCGTCAGCCGTTGAGTGCCTCGAGGAGACCGACGGCGGCCATCATGTCGCGCTTGCGGTGGGCACGGCGGGCGACGGCCTCCGCGTCATGGCCCCAGTGCTCGGCCTGCCAGTCCTCGTCGATATGGCCGGCGGCCCAGGCTGCCTCGCCGTCGATCTCGCCGAAATCGACGGCCAGCGCCAGCAGCGCCGATCCCGTCAGCGACGTCATAACGTGGATGGCGGCAAGCCGGAGCGGGTCGGCACGCTGGGCAAGATGAACGCCGAGCACCGCGATGCTCTCGCGCGGCTGCTCGACATGGATCACCCCTTCGGCGAGGTGAAACCGGGCGCCGAGCGCGCTCCGCGCCCAATCGATGACGGGAGCCCAATATTCGTTCTGCCGATCGACGAGCCCCTGCGGGGCGTCGGCGCGATAGCAGAGCAGGTCGGACGAGGCAAAGCGCAGGATGTCTTCCAAGACCGCCTGCGGGTCGCTGGCGACGCCGTCGATGGCCGTATTAACCAGACGCATGACCGGCATCGTCATCGGGTCGATCGTCTCGCCTTGCGCAGCGAACTCGCCGGCGACCAGAGCGGCGGCTTTTTCGGTCGGCAGGATCAGAAGCGCTTTGCCCGGCGTGCGGACCGGCTTGCCATCGAGATGAACGGCAAAACCAGCTTCGGCTGGTGCGACCGAGACGGCTTCGTAGAAGCGTTTCGGCAGGTGCGTCTTCATCTGGATCTGGGCACGGCGTACCGGATCCGGATCGGAAAGCTGCTTTCCCGCTTCGAGGTCGTTGAGAATATCGCGCATGCCGGAGCCTTTCATCCGGGGATCTGTTTTCGGGCCGGCCGATTCACAATGATCAGACCGGCTGCGATGAGGCCGAGTGCCAGGAAAATACGAATGGTCAGCGGCTCGTTCAAGAAGATGGCGCCGCACAGCACGCCGAACACCGGCGACAGGAAGGTGAAGCTCGACAGGCCCGATGCCGGATAGCGCCGCAGCAGCCAAAACCAGAGCACATAGGTGAAGGCGACGATGTAGACCGCCTGGAAAAGCAGGGCCAAAGTCGGCAACGCGGCGAAATCGCGGACGGGGGGCCCGGCGAAAGGCAGCACCAAGGCGCCGACCATTGCAGCGCCGGCCAGTTGATAGAGCAGCATCTTCTCGGCGCTCGTTTCCGCCAATTTCGTCCGCTTAATGACGATGTAGGTCATGGCCCAGAGAATGCCGGCGCCGAGACTGAGCAGATCGCCGGTCAGTGTCGCACCATTATCGGCGCTCAGCTGGTCGGAGAACACCGCGACCAATCCGGCGAATGCGAGCAGAAGTCCGACGAGCCGGCGCGCGGTGATGCGTTCGTTCAGCAGGAAATGCCCGCCGACCAGTACCCAGAACGGCATGGTGTTGACCAGCAAGGTGTTGCGCGCGACGGTCGTCTGTTCGAGCCCGACATAGAGAAACAGGAACTCGAGACCAAAAAGCGCGCCTGCCAGAATGCCGGCGACAAGCGTTCCGTCGCGGGTAAAAAGCACAATGCCGCGCCAGCGGCACCAGACGAAAACGCACAGCCCGCCAATGACCGACCGCGCAATCGACAGGAAAACAGGATCGTAGCCGGCATAGGAGATCTTGGCGGCGACGTAGTTCAGCCCCCAGGAAAAGGTCAGCCCGACCATGATGGCGGCGGCCGCCATGTCGACCCTGTCGCGGCGGTCGAGTGTATCGGTGGCGATACCCACTGGACCTAGTCCTCCGCGCTGGCGTCGTCGAAGCCGATCAGGTTCCAGCTCTGGCGCATATGCGGCGGCATCGGTGCGGTGACGTCGACAAAACCCTTGTCGGGATGCGGGATGACGATGCGGCGTGCGTGCAAATGCAATCGGTTCTGCATGCCACCGGGAAAATCCCAATTAGTGTCGGCCTCGAAATATTTGGGGTCGCCGATGATCGGGCAGCCGATGTGAGCGGCATGGACGCGAAGCTGGTGGGTGCGGCCGGTATAGGGCTCCATCTCCAGCCAGGACAGGGTTTGCGCCGCCTGCTCGACGACCCGGTAGTAAGACACCGCATGGTCGGCGCCCTTTTCGCCATGCTTGGCGACGCGCACGCGGTCGCCGTCGGGCGTCGGCTCCTTGATCAGCCAGGTCGAGATCTTGTCCTCGCGCTTGGGCGGTACGCCCTTGACCAGCGCCCAATAGGTCTTCTTGGTCTCACGCGCCCGGAACGCCTCGGCAAGCTTCATGGCGGCGAGCCTGGTGCGGGCGACGACGAGCACGCCTGACGTGTCGCGGTCGAGCCGGTGCACCAGACGCGGTTTCTCGCCCTTCTGGTTGCGCCAGGCTTCCAGCATGTCGTCGACATTGCGGGTGACGCCCGAGCCACCCTGAACGGCGAGGCCCGCCGGCTTGTTGAAGACGAAGACTTTCGGATCTTCGTGGATCAGCATCTTGCCCAGAACGTCGGCATCGCCCTGGTTGCGGATCGAGTGACCGGTGAGCGGGCTCTCGCCCTTCTTGTCCACTTCGAGCGGTGGGATGCGAACCGTCTGGCCCGGCTCGACGCGGGTATCGGCTTTGACCCTGCCGCCATCGACACGGATCTGGCCGGAGCGCAGCAGCTTTTGCAGATGGCCGAAGCCAAGACCCGGAAAATGGGTCTTGAACCAGCGATCGAGCCGCATGCCCGCCTCGCCAGCCTCCACCGTGATCTGTTCTACGCCTGCCATTGTTTCGTTTTACCCGTTTTTAGCGCATGACCTGAAATCGATTTTCGGAAAGGGTCATGCGCAAAATCAAAATGCTACAGCGTCCTTTGCGCGTCCTAGGGGACACGCGGCGATGTAAGCGGGGGCAATAGCATTAAGGCAGGCTTCTTGCGAGCCAAAGACCCAGAAACAGCGCAATGATCGCGCCAATGAGACTGGCAAGCGCATATCCGAACGCCGGCAGCGTCGCGCCACGCTCCCACAGCGCCGCGAAATCGAGCGAAAAGGCGGAGAAGGTGGTGAAGCCGCCGAGGATACCGGTGGCAACGAACAGCCGAAGCTCGTTCGATCCGCCGTAGCGCCGCGCCAGGGTCGTGATGAACAGACCCATGGCAAACGAGCCGACAATGTTGATCGCCATCGTGCCCCAAGGAAAATTCGGGCCGACAAGACGAAGCGCGACGAAGTTGGCGACGTGGCGCAGCCCCGCACCAATAGCGCCGCCCGCGGCAACGAGGAGGAGATTAATCATCGCCGTCTACTGCCCTTACAGGGCCATCTCGGTCAATCCCTGCCGCGTGCACTCGGAGTTGGCGGATGCACAAATCTTCGAATGCGCTCCACCTGCACACAGTGGTGTGAGCGGAGGCCGCAACCGCCTCGGACGCTTCGCCGCAGGTCCGTGCGCAGGCCTGTCGAGCAGGTCGTCCATCATCCCATCAGGATCGGGCGGACCATGTCTAGCTTTTCGACGACGAAATCGAAAAATGCGCTGATGCGTGGAGTTTGCCGAAGCTCTGGGTGGGTCAGCAGATACCAGCCCCTTGTCAGTTCCGGCACTGGCGGCAGGATTCGGACCAGATCGTCGTCCATATCGGCGATCGTTGTCGGCAGCGGCGCAATGCCGATCCCCGATTTGACGGCATGCAGGACACCCAGCACGCTGTTGTTGCGCGCCGCGATATTGGCGCCTGGCGCTATCGCTGCGAGCCACTTTGCCGCTCGGTGATTGATCAGCATGCCGTCAAAACCGACGATCGCATGACGGCCAACATCCTCGATACGTTGCGGAGCGCCGTGTTGCTGGACATAGGAGCGACTGCCATAGACGGCCCAGATGGAGTCGGCGATCTTCCGGCCAACCAGGATTTCGTCGTCGGACTCACCGGATCTGAGCGCGATGTCGGCCTCCCCCTTGGACAGATCGAGATAGCGGTCGCTCATCACGAATTCGATGCGCAATGCCGGGTAGCGCGCATGAAACATGTCGAGCAGCGTCGAACCGACAATGCGTGAAACGAGTGGTTCCGGAACGGTCAGCCGAATGGTTCCAGCCAAGTCGCTGCGATAGGCGACGATCCGGCGTTCGAGTGCCATCACGGACGTCTCGATGGCCTCGGCCGCCGGAAGCAGCGCTTCGCCGAACTCCGTCAACCGGTAACCGGCGGGGTAGCGCAACATGAGCGGGCCGCCGATGCGCCGCTCAAGCTCGGCAATGCGCCGATGTACCGTCGACTGGTTCACGCCGAGCGCCCTTGAGGCGGCAAGCGTGCTGCCATGGCGCGCAACGGCCAGGAAATAGCGAAGGTCGCTCCAGTCGAACATCGCCGATGTTATGCATCCTTGCATGCTCGCTCCGCAACCTTGCTGCTGCCGCCCGCACCGCGCCGGTACTAAGCTTATTCTGGTGAAATGGAGAACGGGCAATGCACAAGACGATGGAAGTCGGTTCGGCGATCTCCGGCCTCACGGTCGGCGTCACCATGTCCGCGCGGGAAACAGGCGCCGCCAAACTGCAGGTGCTGCACCGCGAAGCAACGGCAGCAATGCCCAAAACGTCCGACCAGGAAATACGCGTGCTTCTGGCCACGCTCGAGCCCGGCGATTGCACACCCTATCATTCGCATCGCTTTCCGGTAACGGTCTACATGCTGGAGGGCACCTTCACCCTGGAACTGGACGGGCGTGAAACGGTCACGGTGAAAGCCGGAGAAATTTTTGTCGAACCGCCGCAGGTCAAAATGACCGGACGGAACCTGGACGCGCGGCAGACGGCACGCATGGTTCTGTTCTATGTCAGTGATCCAAACATGCCCTTTGCCGATCCGGCCGAATGAAGCGAGCTTATTTGTTCCGCTCGCCGCGCAGCTTCGCCCAATAGTCGAGCCGTTTCCTGATATCACGCTCGAAACCGCGCTCCGGCGGATCATAGAATGTGCGGCGGCCCATCTTTTCCGGAAAATAATCCTGTCCGGAAAAAGCATCAGGCTCGTCGTGGTCGTAACGGTAGCCGGCGCCGTAATCTTCTTCTTTCATCAGCTTGGTCGGCGCGTTGAGGATGTGTTTGGGCGGCAGCAGCGAGCCGAACTCCTTCGCCGCCTGAGTGGCGGCCTTGAAGGCGGTGTAGACGGCGTTGGATTTGGGCGCGCTGGCGAGATAGACGGTGGCCTCGGCGAAGGCGAGCTCGCCCTCTGGCGAGCCCAGATAGTCGTAGGCATCCTTGGCGGCATTGGCGATGACCAGCGCCTGCGGGTCTGCCAGTCCGATATCCTCCATCGCCATGCGCACCAGCCGGCGGCCGAGATAGAGCGGATCCTCGCCGGCGTCGAACATGCGGGCGAGATAATAGAGGGCGGCGTCCGGGTCGGAGCCGCGCACCGATTTATGCAGCGCCGATATCAGATTGTAGTGGCCGTCCTGGCCCTTATCGTAGATCGGCGCGCGGCGCTGGACGATGCGCTGCAGGCCCTCGGCGCCGAAGACTTCGCCTGACTTCGCGGCGCGCCAGACCTCTTCGGCCAGTGTCAGCGCCGCGCGGCCATCGCCATCGCTCATGCGGATGAGCATCGCCCTCGCCTCGTCGTCGAGCGGCAGCGCCCTGCCCTCGGTCTCCTCGGCACGCACCAGCAGTTTTGCGATGCTGTCCTCACCGAGCGAATGGAAGACCAGCACGCGCGCGCGGGATAGAAGCGCCGCGTTCAGCTCGAAGGAAGGGTTCTCGGTGGTGGCGCCAACCAGCACGACTGTGCCGTCTTCCATCACAGGCAGAAAACTGTCCTGCTGGGCCCGGTTGAAGCGATGAATCTCGTCGACGAAGAGCAGCGTCTGACGGCCGTTGGTGCGGCGCAGCTTTGCCGCCTCGAATACTTTCTTCAGGTCGGCGACACCGGAAAACACCGCCGATATCTGTTGGAAGGCAAGGCTGGTTTCGCCGGCAAGCAGCCGCGCGACCGTGGTCTTGCCCGTCCCGGGCGGCCCCCAGAAGATCATCGAGCCGAGCGAGCCGGAGCCGATCAGCCGCGTCAGTGCGCCGTCAGGCCCGGTCAGATGCTCCTGGCCAACGACCTCGCCGAGGTTCTTCGGGCGCAGTCGGTCGGCCAGCGGCCTGCCGGGCGGCGCCTTTTCCGGTTCATCGACACTGAACAGATCGGCCATGCACTTCTTTTCGTTGGAGCGCGATCTCGTCCGAAGGTTCGAGGCTCGGGCTCAGTAACGCAACACCTGGCGCAGTATCTGCCCGCCGCGCTCGACGGTAAAGCGCCACCAGCGCGTCTCTTGCATGGCTGCCTGTTCCAGGGTCGCGGCGGTATCGATGGTCAAGCCATTGACCTCGCGAACGATGTCGCCCGGCTGGAAGCCGAAACCGGCTGCGGGCGAACCGCGATTGATGTCGACCACGGTAACACCCTTGACATCCGTGCGCATGCCGAGCCGCTGCGCGAGCCGAGGCGACAGTTCCGCAACCTTGGCGCCGGAAAACGGGCTGCGACCGCGCAGTGTCACTTCCGCGAGTTTTGCACCTTCCGGCGCGCGCTCCAGCGCAATCTCCATCGTCGCTTGCTGGCCTTTGCTGAGGACGCCGAAGCTGGCATTGGTGCCGATCGACAGCGTCGCCATCCGGTAATCCAGCGCCTCGATACTCTCGACCGGCGTGCCGTTGAGCGACAGCACGACGTCGCCGGGCTTGAGCCCCGCCGTGGCCGCCGGCCCTGCTTCTTCGACGGTCGAAACCAGCGCGCCGGTCGAGGTCTCCATGCCGAGCGATTCGGCGATTTGCGGCGTCACGCGCTCGAATTCGGCGCCGATATAGGGCCGCTCGAAGAAGTCGCGCCCGGCCTTGGCCGCATCGGCAAACGCGCGAACCATGTTGGAGGGAATAGCAAAGCCGATGCCGATCGAGCCGCCGCTGCGGCTGTAGATCGCCGTGTTGATGCCAACCAGTTGGCCACCCATGTTGATCAGGGCACCGCCGGAATTGCCGGGATTGATCGCGGCGTCGGTCTGGATGAAAAAACTGGAATCGGAAACGCCGATGTGGCTGCGGGCAAGCGCCGAAACGATGCCGCTGGTGGTGGTCTGGCCGACGCCGAAGGGGTTGCCGATGGCCAACAACAGGTCGCCAACCTCGAGCGCGTCGGAATCGCCGATGGCGACCACCGGAAATGGCTTGTCGGCGGAGATCTTGAGCACGGCAAGGTCAAGCGTCTCGTCCTTGAGCAGCACCTTGCTGTCGAACTCACGCCCGTCCGCGGTGGCGACCTTGACCTGATCGGCGTCCTTGATGAGGTGGAAATTGGTGACCACTATGCCTGTCGGATCGACCAGAACGCCGGAGCCGAGCGAGGACTGCGCACGCGGCTGCGAACGGCCGAAGAACTCTTCGAAGAACGGATCGCCGTCGAAGGGCGACCTCAACTTGGCCGTTTGCGAAGCATAGACATTGACCACGGCCGGCGCCGTCTGCTTGACCAGTGGCGCGAAGGACAGTTGCACCTCCTCGCGGCCGAACGGCACGCGCTTGTCTGGACCGGAGGTGGCATTTTCGCCTTCGGCGCCGCGCAGCATGTCGGTCAGCACATCGGACAGGCCTGGATCGGCCTTGGTGTCCTGAGCCAGCGCCTGCCTGGCCGCCGGCACGACTGCCAGCGCCATCAAGGCGCAGAGTAGAACAAGAGACAGCCGTTTTACGCGCATTCCGAATCCTCCGGGTCGGGCGCCATTGTCCCGACGATTGTGCAAAATGAAAGGCTAAGGCAATGAAATCGAATTATTTTGAGCGGTAAGGTCTGAGCTGAGCCAAGAAATGGTCGCAAATGTTCCCTGCCGCATTCCGGAATACAAAAAGGGGCCCGCAGGCCCCTTTGAACTCTTTACGCAAACCGAAGCTTATGCGGCTGCGGCTTCCTCGTCGGTGCCTTCTGCCTCGATGCGGGCGCGGTCGCCGGCGCCCTTGGCCGAGGTGTCGCGATCGACGAACTCGATGACTGCCATGGCGGCATTGTCACCGTGGCGGAAGCCCGCCTTCATGATGCGCAGATAGCCGCCATTGCGGGTGGCGTAGCGCGGCGCGATCGTGTCGAACAGGCGCTTGACGACGCCTTCATTGCCGATCTGGGCAATCACCTGGCGGCGGGCATGCAGATCGCCGCGCTTGCCGAGCGTCACCAGCTTTTCGACGATCGGACGCAGATCCTTCGCCTTCGGCAATGTGGTCAGTATCTGCTCATGCTCGATGAGCGATACGGCAAGGTTGGCAAACATTGACTTGCGATGGCTTATGCTGCGGGCGAACCGGCGGCCTTTAAATCCGTGGCGCATGGCTCTTCTCCTTCATTCCGGGTTCAAGAGGCCACAGCCTCTGTTGGTTAGCCGCATGATCTTATCCGAAAAGTCTGCAACTTTTCGGGATCAAGCTTAGTATTGATCTTCGTAACGCTTGGCGAGGTCTTCGATGTTTTCCGGCGGCCAATCCGGCACTTCCATGCCGAGGTGCAGGCCCATCGCCGCCAGGACTTCCTTGATCTCGTTCAGCGACTTGCGGCCGAAGTTCGGCGTGCGCAGCATCTCGGCTTCGGTCTTCTGGATCAGGTCGCCGATATAGACGATGTTGTCGTTCTTCAGGCAGTTGGCCGAACGCACCGAAAGCTCGAGCTCGTCGACCTTCTTGAGCAGCGCCGGGTTGAAGGCAAGCTCGGTCACCTGCTCGGCGGCGACTTCCTTCTGCGGCTCGTCGAAATTGACGAACAGGCCAAGCTGGTCCTGCAGGATGCGGGCAGCGAAAGCCACCGCGTCCTCGCCGGAGATCGAACCGTCGGTGTCGATCGTCATGGTCAGCTTGTCATAGTCGAGAACCTGGCCCTCACGGGTGTTCTCGACCTTGTAGGAGACCTTCTTGACCGGCGAGTAGAGGCTGTCGACCGGGATGAGACCGATCGGCGCGTCTTCAGCACGATTACGGTCGGCCGGAACGTAGCCCTTGCCGGTATCGACGGTGAACTCCATGCGGATTTCAGCGCCCTCGTCCAGCGTACAGATGACGTGGTCGGGATTGAGGATCTCGACGTCGCCGACCGTCTGGATGTCGCCGGCGAGAACAGCGCCCGGTCCCTGCTTGCGCACGACCATGCGCTTGGGGCCGTCACCTTCCATGCGGATGGCGATTTCCTTGATGTTCAAGACGATGTCGGTCACGTCCTCGCGCACGCCGGCGATGGACGAGAATTCATGCAGAACGCCGTCGATCTGCACGGCAGTTACTGCCGCGCCACGCAGCGAAGACAGAAGCACGCGACGTAGCGCATTGCCGAGGGTGAGACCAAAGCCGCGCTCGAGCGGCTCGGCGACCAGCGTGGTCAGCGTCTTCTTCTTCGACGAAAACTCGATCTTGTTCGGCTTGATCAGTTCCTGCCAATTTTTCTGTATCATGATGCTTTCCTTCCGTTGACCCGCCACCATCCAATCGTGGCGGGCGACCTGGAATGCCGTGGAGGAACGCTGCTGGGCGTTCGCGCGGCGTTCGGTAATTCTTAGACGCGGCGCTTCTTGCGCGGGCGGCAGCCATTGTGCGGGATCGGCGTCACATCACGGATCGAGGTGATGGTGAAGCCGGCTGCCTGCAGCGCGCGCAGCGCCGATTCACGACCGGAGCCGGGCCCACAGACCTCGACCTCGAGCATGCGCATCCCGTGTTCCTGGGCCTTCTTGGCAACGTCCTCGGCAGCCATCTGGGCAGCGAACGGGGTCGACTTGCGAGACCCCTTGAAGCCCTGGGCTCCCGCCGACGACCAGGCAATCGAATTGCCCTGCGCGTCGGTGATGGTGATCATCGTGTTGTTGAAGGTCGAGTTGACGTGGGCAACGCCCGACGAAATATTCTTGCGTTCGCGACGGCGAACACGTGTGGCTTCCTTGGCCATGATGGTCCTTTCAGTTGATCTCTACACCGCCGTAATGCCAGCGGCTCCACCTTCGTAAGGGAGTAGGGGAATAAGGCAGTAAGGCAGTAGGGAAACGCGCGGCTGTTCCCTACTGCCTTACTCCCCTACTCCCTTATTCCCCTAAATTACTTCTTCTTGCCGGCGATCGACTTGGCCGGGCCCTTGCGGGTGCGCGCATTGGTATGCGTGCGCTGGCCGCGAACCGGCAGCGAGCGGCGATGACGCAGGCCGCGATAGCAGCCGAGGTCCATGAGCCGCTTGATGTTCATCGACACTTCGCGGCGCAGATCGCCCTCGACCTGATAGTCGCGGTCGATCGTCTCGCGGATCTGCAACACTTCCGCGTCGGTCAGCTGGTTGACGCGGCGCTCGGCCGGGATGCCGACCTTGTCGACGATCTCCTGGGCGAAGTTCTTGCCAATGCCGTGAATGTACTGGAGCGCAATGACAACGCGCTTGTTGGTCGGAATGTTGACGCCGGCTATACGAGCCATGTTCTTCTCTTCTCCATGTGGGCCGGGCAAGCCGGCGCTATCAAAGTTGCCCCGCGTCCGGTGGAGGCCGGCCCATGCGGGAGTTTCCAGTTCAAAGCGGCTGCCTTGCCCTTGCGGGCAAGCAAGCCTCATGCCTGATAGGAAGACGGGCCGCCATACCCCAGCGAACCGCTCCAGTCAAGCGTAATCGTTTATTTTCCCTTTGCCGCCCCTTGGGTGGCAGCGGTGAGCACCACTTCGATCTGTCGCGTCACCGCATCGATGTCGGCCATGCCGTCGACACCTCTGAGCTTGCCCTTGGCAAAATAGTAGCCGATCAGCGGCGACGTTTTCTTGTAATACTCCTTCAGGCGCTCTTCGAACACCGCCGGATTGTCGTCCTTGCGCACAGGCAGACCCGCGGCCTTGGCCTCTTCGACGCGCTTGCCGATTCGACCAACCAGCGCCTTGTCGTCGACGACAAGTTCGATGACAGCGTCGAGAGTGAGGCCGCGATCCGAGAGCATCGATTCAACCGCGTCCGCTTGCACCAAAGTTCGCGGGTATCCGTCAAGGATGAAACCCTTTGCGCAATCGGCCTGATCGATACGCTCGGCCACGATGGCGTTGACAATGGCGTCGGAAACCAGTTCGCCGGCGTCCATCACCGCCTTTGCACGCTTGCCGACTTCGGTGCCGGCTTGGACAGCAGCGCGCAGCATATCGCCAGTGGAGAGTTGGGGTATGCCGTATTTTTCTACCAGTCTTTGTGCTTGCGTCCCCTTGCCCGCCCCTGGCGGTCCAAGCAATATCAACCTCATCTGGCCTTTTTCCCCCCGCGCAGCTTCGACTTCTTGATCAGGCCCTCATACTGGTGCGCGATCAGGTGACCCTGAATCTGCGCCACCGTATCGAGCGTTACACTGACCACGATCAGAAGCGATGTGCCACCGAGGTAGAATGGTACGCCAGTCGCTGAAATCAGGAACTCGGGCAGCAGACACACCAGCACCAGATAAATGGCGCCGACGACGGTGATGCGGGTGAGAACATAGTCGATGTAATCGGCGGTGCGCTCGCCCGGACGGTAGCCCGGAATGAAACCCGAATGCTTCTTGAGCTGGTCGGCGGTGTCCTTCGGGTTGAAGACGATCGCCGTATAGAAGAAGGCGAAAAACACGATCATCGCCGCATAGAACGCCATGTAGAGCGGCTGACCATGGCCGAGTGCCGCCAGGACGGTGCTGGCCCAGGCTGGCATGTCGGTCGTCTGCGAGAAGCCGGCGACCGTCGCCGGCAGCAACAGCAGCGAAGAGGCGAAGATCGGCGGAATGACGCCAGCCGTGTTAAGCTTGAGCGGCAGGTGCGAGGTGTCGCCCTGGAACATGCGGTTGCCGACCTGGCGCTTCGGATACTGGATCAGCAAGCGCCGCTGGGCGCGCTCGAAGAACACGATCAGCGCGATGACGACGACGGCGAGAACGATGATCGCCAGGATCAGGCCGGTCGACAGCGCGCCGGTGCGGCCAAGTTCCAGCGTACCGGAGATGGCTTGCGGCAGGCCGGCGACGATACCGGAAAAGATGATCAGCGAAATGCCGTTGCCAATGCCGCGGGCGGTGATCTGCTCGCCGAGCCACATCAGGAACATGGTGCCGCCGACCAGCGTGATGACGGTCGAGATGCGGAAGAACATGCCGGGATCGCTGACGATGCCGTTGCCGCCCTCCAGTCCGACCGCAATGCCGTAAGCCTGGACCAGGGCCAACAGCACGGTGCCGTAGCGGGTATACTGGTTGATGACCTTGCGGCCCTGTTCGCCTTCCTTCTTCAACGCCTCCAGAGTCGGGATGACGGAGGTCATCAGCTGCATGATGATGGAAGCGGAGATATAGGGCATGATGCCGAGGGCAAAGATCGCCATGCGCTCGACGGCGCCGCCGGCGAACATGTTGAACATGCCAAGCACGCCCTTGCTCTGCGACGAGAAGGCCTGGGCGAAAGCGTCGGGATTGATGCCGGGCAGCGGGATATAGGTGCCGAGGCGGTAGACGAGCAGCGCGCCGATGGTGAACCAGATGCGCTTCTTCAGATCCTCCGCCTTGGCGAAGGCCGAGAAATTCAGATTCGAGGCTAGTTGTTCAGCAGCCGAAGCCATGCCTGATTCTCCGCTTGGTCACGCCCGATGGCCCGCAACTCAGGCGGCGCGTGTCACCGAAGCTCACGAGATAAGCTCCGGACTGCAAACATGCAAGCGGCCGCGTTGACGCGGCCGCCATATTGATCGGATCAAAGCGCAATCGAAAGCGAAACGTGTCCCACTCTTGCCGATCGCGCTTCAAATCGCCGTTACTCGGCGGCTGCCTTTTCCGGCAACTTCACCGAACCGCCGGCCTTTTCGATCTTCTCGATGGCAGCCTTGGAGGCCCCGGCCACGTCGAAGGCGAGCTTCGACTTGATGTCGCCGTCCGAGAGGATGCGCACGCCGTCCTTGACGCGGCGGATAACGCCGGCCGCGACCAGCGCTTCTGCCGTCACAATCGTCTTGGCGTCGAGCTTCTTGGCGTCGAGCGCGGCCTGGATGCGAGCCAGCGACACGACGGCAAAGCTCTTTGCGAACATGTTGTTGAAGCCACGCTTCGGCAGTCGCCGGTAGAGAGGCATCTGGCCACCCTCGAAGCCGTTGACGGCGACGCCGGAGCGCGCTTTTTGGCCCTTGACGCCGCGACCGGCAGTCTTGCCCGAGCCGGAACCGATACCGCGGCCGAGACGCTTCTTGGAATGCGTCGCTCCGTCCTTGTCACGCAGATCGTTGAGTTTCATCTGAGTTCTCCTGCGCTCTGGTTCAGCTCTCGTCCACGACGCGGACGAGATGCTGGACGGCAGCGATCATGCCGCGCACTGAGGGGGTGTCCTCCAGCGTGCGCTGCTTGTGCATCTTGTTGAGGCCGAGGCCGACCAGCGTCGCGCGCTGCTCCTTCGGCCGGCGGATCGGCGAACCGATCTGCTCGACGGTGATGGTCTTCGTTGCTTTCTTGGCCATGGTCAAAATCCCTGGTCAGCGTCGACTATTCTTCGGCCGCGACGGCGGTGCCGCGGCGTGCCTGAAGGGTCGAATACTTGATGCCGCGCGCAGCAGCCACATCCTTGGGATGCATCTGGCTCTTCAGCGCGTCGAAGGTGGCGCGAACCATGTTGTACGGGTTCGACGAACCCATCGACTTGGCGACCACGTCATGCATGCCGAGCGTCTCGAAGACGGCGCGCATCGGGCCGCCGGCGATTATGCCGGTACCCTGCTTGGCAGCGCGCAGCAGAACGCGACCGGCACCCCAGCGTCCCTCGACGTCGTGGTGCAGCGTACGGCCCGAACGCAGCGGCACGAAAATCATGTCGCGCTTGGCCGATTCGGTCGCCTTGCGGATCGCCTCAGGCACTTCGCGCGCCTTGCCGTGACCGAAGCCGACGCGGCCCTTCTGGTCGCCGACGACGACGAGTGCTGCAAAACCGAAGCGCCGGCCGCCCTTGACGACCTTGGCGACGCGGTTGATGTGGACGAGCTTGTCCACCATGCCGTCGTCGCGCTCTTCGCGATCACGGCCGCGGCCGCCATCCCTACGTTCCTGTGCCATATCCTGTTCCTTGTTTTTTTCCGGAAGCACGGTTGATGATGATATCCGGCACCTCTGTGGGTTGCCGGGGCGAAACTCATTTTTTCCTTCGCATGATCTTATCCGAAAAGTCTGCAACTTTTTGCTGCGCTGACCTCCGGTTCGGGATCATGCTTTAGAAGCTCAAGCCGCCTTCACGGGCGGCCTCGGCCAGCGCCTTGACGCGGCCGTGATAGATGTACGGTCCGCGGTCGAAGACGACTTCCTTGACGCCGGCCTTCGAAGCGCGCTCGGCAATCAGCTTGCCGATTGCCACTGCGGCGGCAGTGTCGGCACCGGTCTTGAGCGAACCCTTGAGGTCCTTCTCCAGCGTCGAGGCGGCAGCGATGGTGTGGCCCTTGGCGTCGTCGATCACCTGCACGTAGATGTTCTTCGACGTGCGGTGGACCGACAGCCGCGGACGCTCGCCCGCGACCTTCTTGATCTGGCGGCGGACGCGCTGAGCGCGGCGTTGTGTGGATTCTTTCGAGCCCATGATATCAGTTCCTTGCCTTCAAAAAACGGGGGCAACCCTGTGCGGTAGGACTAGCCTCCCGCGACCGCTCCCCGCGGCGTTAAAATTACTTCTTCTTGCCTTCCTTGCGGACGATCTTCTCGCCAGCGTAACGAACGCCCTTTCCCTTGTAGGGCTCGGGACCGCGATATTCGCGGATCTCGGCAGCAACCTGACCGACCTTCTGCTTGTCGATGCCGGTCACAGTGATTTCCGTCGGCTTCGGCACGGTGATCGTGATGTCCTGGGGCGTTTCGTAGACGACGTCATGGCTGAACCCTAGCGCCAGCTGCAGGTTCTTGCCCTGCATGGCGGCGCGATAGCCGACGCCGGTGATCTCGAGCTTCTTTTCGAAACCGTCCTTGACGCCCTGCAGGATGTTGACGATCTGCGTGCGCGACATGCCCCATTTGGAGCGGGCGGTCTTGGTCTGGTCGCGTGGCTGGACAGCGATCTCGCTGCCTTCCATTTTGACCAGCACTTCGTCGTTCACCACGAACTTCAGCTCACCCTTGGGGCCCTTCGCCGTGACGGTCTGGCCGTCGACGGTCGCGGTCACGCCCTGCGGCAGCGAAACGGGTTTCTTTCCAATACGAGACATTTTGTTGTCCTCGTCACTTCTCTTGTTTCAGGTCTCTGTTTTCGAACATATGTCCGAAAACCGGATTCCACGGTTCGGGATCGCGCTCCAGATCAGAAGATCTGGCAGAGGATTTCCCCGCCGACATTCTGTTCACGCGCTTCGTGGTCGGCCATCACGCCCTTCGGTGTCGAAAGGATGGCGATGCCGAGGCCGTTGGCGACGTGCGGGATCGACTTCGCCGAAACGTAGACGCGACGGCCCGGCTTGGAGACGCGGGCGATTTCGCGCACGACCGGCGCGCCGTCGAAATACTTCAGTTCGATCTCGATTTCGGACTTGCCGTTGTCGAAGTCGGTCTGGCTATAGTCGCGGATATAACCTTCCGCCTTCAGCACGTCGAGGACGCGGGTACGCAGGCGCGAGGCCGGCGTCGAAACGCTCGACTTCTTGCGGCCATAGGCGTTGCGGATGCGGGTCAGCATATCGCCGAGAGGATCGCTCAATGACATGTTATGTCCTCCTTACCAGCTCGACTTGACCAGGCCCGGGATCTGGCCGTTATTGCCGAGATCACGAAGCGCGATGCGCGATACTTTGAGCTTGCGATAGTAGGCACGCGGACGGCCGGTGACTTCGCAGCGGTTGCGGATGCGGATCTTGGCCGAGTTGCGCGGCAGTGCCGCAAGCTTCAGCTGGGCGCGGAAGCGCTCTTCCATCGGCTTGGACTGATCCATGATGATCGCCTTGAGGGCCTTACGCTTGGCAGCGTACTGGTCCACAAGCTTGCGGCGCCTGTTGTTCTTCTCGACTGAGCTGGTCTTTGCCATTTCAGATTTTTCCTTTTCTCGCTGCCGTTACTGGCGGAAGGGGAAGTTGAAGGCCTTGAGCAATGCCCTGGCTTCGTCGTCCGTCCTCGCAGTCGTACAAACGATGACGTCCATGCCCCAGATCTGATCAACCTTGTCGTAATTGATCTCCGGGAACACGATGTGTTCCTTGATGCCCATGGCATAGTTGCCACGGCCATCGAAGCTCTTCGGATTGAGCCCGCGGAAGTCGCGGACGCGCGGCAGCGCGATGTTCACGAGACGGTCGAGGAACTCATACATGCGTTCCTTGCGCAGCGTGACCTTGGCGCCGATCGGCATCTTTTCGCGGACCTTGAAGCCGGCAATCGAGTTGCGCGCATGGGTGACGACGGCCTTCTGGCCGGCGATCAGAGCAAGATCTTCCGCCGCGATCGAAGGCTTCTTCGAATCGCCGGTCGCTTCGCCGACGCCCATGTTCAGCACGATCTTGTCGATGCGCGGAACCTGCATCTCGTTTTCGTAACCGAACTGCTCCTGCAGAGCCTTGCGAATGGTCTCGTTGTAGACCTGCTTGAGGCGCGGCGTGTTCTGGGCAGTCGCCTGCTTGGTTTGAGCCTTAGCCATTGATGACTTCTCCCGAGCGCTTGGCGACGCGCACCTTCTTGCCGTCCTTCTGGAAGATGAAACCGACACGGGTCGGCTTGCCATCCTTGGGGTCGGCCAGCGCGATGTTCGACAGCTGGATCGGCGCTTCCTTGGTGATGATCCCGCCCTCTTGGGACTGGGACTGCTTCTGGTGACGACGGATCATGTTGACGCCGCGCACCAGCGCGGTGTCTTCCTTCGGCTGCACCGAGAGGACTTCGCCCGAACGGCCCTTGTCCTTGCCGGCCAGCACGACGACCTTGTCGCCTTTTCTAATCTTCTGCATTGGTCCGGCTCCTTACAGCACTTCAGGCGCGAGCGAGATGATCTTCATGTGGTTCTTGGCGCGGAGTTCGCGCGGAACCGGTCCAAAGATACGCGTGCCGATCGGCTCTTTCTTGTTGTCGACGAGAACGGCCGCGTTCTTGTCGAAACGGATCACGCTGCCGTCCGGGCGGCGGATGTCCTTGGCCGTGCGAACCACGACCGCCTTCATCACATCGCCCTTCTTGACGCGGCCGCGCGGGATGGCTTCCTTGATCGACACCACGATGATGTCGCCCACGGAAGCGTATTTCCGCTTCGAGCCGCCCAGCACCTTGATGCACATGACACGACGGGCGCCGGAATTATCCGCGACGTCGAGGTTTGTTTGCATCTGAATCATGACTGGCCGCCTTCTTCTCTTCTAACGGGACGGGTTCTTCACCCTTCCCCGGTCTGTCCAAAATTCGTTTCGTTTGCCCTGATCAGGCCTGGTCCGAAGACACGACGGTCCAGCGCTTGTCCTTGGAAATCGGCTTCGATTCCTGGATGAACACCTGATCGCCAACCTTGTGGGCGTTGTTCTCGTCGTGCGCCTTGTATTTCTTGGTCATGCGCACGGTCTTCTTCATCACGGGATGCGTGAAGCGCCGTTCGACCTTGACGACAACCGTCTTCTCGTTTTTGTCGCTGACGACGGTGCCCTGCAGAATGCGCTTTGGCATGGTTTTCGTCCTTAAGCCTTCTTAGCCGCGGACTTTTCCGCAGCGATGGTCTTGATACGCGCAATGTCCTTGCGGACCTGCCTCACGCGCGCGGTCTTCTCGAGCTGGCCGGTGGCCTTCTGGAAGCGCAGGTTGAACTGCTCCTTCTTCAGGCTGGCCAATTCGTCGGTCAGCTGGTCCTGGGTCTTGGTCCGGATGTCTTCGGCTTTCATGATCAGCCCGTCCTTATTCTGCGATGCGCTGAACGAAGCGCGTCCTGACCGAGAGCTTGGCCGCGCCGAGACGCAGCGCCTCACGGGCGGTTTCCTCATTGACGCCGTCGATCTCGAACATGATGCGGCCGGGCTTGACGCGCGCCGCCCAGTAATCGACCGCGCCCTTGCCCTTGCCCATGCGGACTTCGGTCGGCTTCGACGTCACCGGCACGTCCGGGAAGACACGGATCCAGACGCGGCCGGCGCGCTTCATCTCGCGGGTGATCGCGCGGCGAGCCGCCTCGATCTCGCGCGCGGTGACGCGGTTCGGCTCAAGCGCCTTCAGCCCGAAACCACCGAAATCCAGATTGGTGCCACCCTTGGCGGCACCATGGATACGGCCCTTGAACTGCTTGCGGAACTTTGTGCGCTTTGGCTGCAGCATCGTTCTAACTCCAAATTCTCAACTGTCTCAGGCGTTTTCGCGACGGCGACCGCGTTCGCGCTCACCACCACCGCCATGCGCATGATCGCCCTCGGTGGCGCGGCGCTCCGAAGCCATCGGATCGTGCTCGAGGATTTCGCCCTTGAACACCCAGACCTTGACGCCGCAGATGCCGTAGGCGGTGTGTGCTTCGGCCGTGCCGTAGTCGACGTCGGCGCGCAGCGTATGCAGCGGCACGCGACCTTCGCGGTACCATTCCATGCGCGCGATCTCGGCGCCGCCGAGACGGCCGGCGCAGTTGATGCGGATGCCTTCGGCACCGAGGCGCATCGCCGACTGCACGGCGCGCTTCATGGCGCGGCGGAACGCGATGCGGCGCTCGAGCTGCTGGGCGATTGACTGGGCGACCAGCGTGGCATCGATCTCGGGCTTACGCACTTCGACGATGTTCAAATGCGTCTCGGACTTCGTCATCTCCATCAGCTTCTTGCGAAGCTTCTCGATGTCGGCGCCCTTCTTGCCGATGATCAGGCCCGGACGCGCCGCATGGATGGTGACGCGGCACTTCTTGTGCGGACGCTCGATCACAACCTTCGAAATCGCAGCCTGCTTGAGTTCCTTCTCAAGGTACTTGCGGATCTTGATGTCCTCATGCAGCAGCTGGCCGTACTCGCCGGTGTTGGCGAACCAACGCGAATCCCAGGTACGGTTGATGCCGAGACGCAGACCGATCGGATTGATTTTCTGGCCCATTATGCGGCCTCCCCTTTTTCTTCGACTTCACGAACGACGATCGTGAGGTGCGAGAACGGCTTCTCGATACGGCTGGCGCGACCACGGCCACGGGCATGGAACCGCTTCATGACGATCGACTTGCCGACATAGGCTTCCGCCACGATCAGCGCATCGACGTCGAGGTCGTGGTTGTTTTCCGCGTTGGCGATCGCCGATTCCAGCGTCTTCTTGACCGTGCCGGAAATCCGCTTGGCCGAGAATTCGAGATCGGAAAGCGCTGTCGCGACCTTCTTGCCGCGGATCAGCGCGGCAACCAGGTTCAGCTTCTGCGGGCTGATACGGATCGTGCGCAACACGGCGCGCGCTTCGTTATCAGCAAGCCTGCGCGGAGCTTTGGCCTTGCCCATGATTATTTCCTCTTCGCCTTCTTATCCGCGCCATGACCGTAATAGGTCCGGGTCGGAGCGAATTCACCGAACTTGTGGCCGACCATGTCTTCGTTCACCGAAACGGGAACGTGCTTCTGGCCGTTGTAGACACCGAAGGTGAAGCCGACGAACTGCGGCAGGATGGTGGAGCGACGGCTCCACATCTTGATCACCTCATTGCGACCACCTTCACGAACCTTGTCCACCTTCTTGAGAAGGTAGCCGTCAATGAAGGGGCCTTTCCAAATCGAACGAGTCACTTGGCGTTACCTCTTCTTAGCTCTTGCGCTGATGGCGCGAGCGCAGGATGAACTTGTCGGTCGCCTTATTGGACCGCGTCTTCTTGCCCTTGGTCGGCTTGCCCCAAGGCGAAACCGGATGGCGGCCACCGGAGGTGCGGCCTTCGCCGCCGCCATGCGGATGGTCGACCGGGTTCATGGTCACGCCGCGATTGTGCGGACGTTTTCCCCGCCACACCGTGCGGCCTGCCTTGCCGTCATTGATGTTGCCGTGGTCCGGGTTGGACACGGCGCCGACAGTGGCCATGCACGAACCGTGGACGACACGCTGCTCGCCTGAGTTCAGGCGCAGGATCGCCATGCCCTGGTCACGGCCGACGAGCTGGGCATAACCGCCAGCCGAACGGGCAACCTGGGCGCCCTTGCCCGGCTTCAGCTCGATGTTGTGGACGATCGTGCCGACCGGCATCGAGGCCAGCGGCATCGCATTGCCCGGCTTCACGTCGACCGCTTCGCCGGCCACGATCTTGTCGCCGGCAGCAAGACGCTGCGGAGCGATGATGTAGGACAGCTCGCCATCGTCATACTTGATCAGCGCGATGAAGGCGCTGCGGTTCGGATCGTATTCGATACGCTCGACAGTTCCGACAATGTCGAACTTGCGGCGCTTGAAGTCGATGATGCGGTACGTACGCTTGTGACCGCCGCCGATGAAGCGGGCCGTGATGCGGCCGTAATTGTTACGGCCGCCCGACTTGGTCAGGCCTTCTGTCAAGCCCTTGACGGGCTTGCCCTTGTAGAGGCCCGAGCGATCGACGATGACCAACTGGCGGGTGCTCGGCGTTATCGGGTTGAATTTTTTCAGTGCCATGTTTGTTGTCCTCGCGGTCTTGCTCAGAGGCCCGTCGCGACGTCGATCGACTGGCCGTCGGCCAGTGTCACGATCGCCTTCTTGACGTCGCTCTGGCGGCCGATCGTGCCGCGGAAGCGCTTGATCTTGCCCTTGCGGACAAGCGTGTTCACGGCCATCACCTTGACGCCGAACAGCGCTTCGACGGCAGCCTTGATTTCCGGCTTCGACGCCTTCTTGGCGACGTTGAAGACGACCTGGTTCTGCTCGGAAGCCATGGTCGACTTTTCGGTGATCGCCGGCGAGACGATCACGTCGTAGTGACGAAGGTCGGTCATTTGAAGCGCTCCTCGAGAGCCTCGACGGCGGCCTTCGAAAGGACCAGCGTGCCGCGGCGCAAAATGTCGTAGACGTTGATGCCCTGGATGGGCAGCACGTCGATGTTCGGGATGTTCGTCGCCGCCAGCTTGAAGTTCTTATCGAGCTCGGCGCCACCGATCACCAGGGCATTGGACAGGCCCAGCGTCGCGAAATTCGCGATCAGCGCCTTGGTCTTGGCCTCGGTCAGCATCAACTCGTCGATGATGATGAGCGACGCGCTCTTGGCCTTGGCCGAGAGAGCATGCTTGAGACCCAGCGCGCGCACCTTCTTCGGCAGGTCGTGCTCGTGGCTGCGAACGACCGGGCCGTGGGCCTTGCCGCCGCCGCGGAACTGCGGAGCGCGTGCCGAATGGTGGCGGGCGCGGCCCGTACCCTTCTGCTTGTACATCTTGGCGCCGGTGCGGGCGATCTCGGCGCGACCCTTGGTCTTGTGCGTGCCCTGCTGCTTCTTGGCAAGCTGCCAGCGCACGACGCGCTGCAGGATGTCCTCGCGCGGATCAAGGCCGAAAATCTCCTCGGAGAGTTTCACCTTGCCGGCGTCCTTGCCGCCAAGCGTTGTGATCTTGAGGTCCATTATTCCGCTCCCTCTGTGGCCGGGGCATCTACTGTGGCCGGGGCATCGTTCTTGGCGCCATCACTGGTTGCAATGGCGCGGATTGCGGCGGGCTTCGGCGCATTGGCCGGCAGCGCAAATTTCGCCGCGTCGCGGACCAGGATCCACGCGCCCTTCGAACCGGGAACCGCGCCGCGGATCAGGATCAGGCCGCGATCGGCGTCGGTCGAGACGACCTCGACATTCTGCGTGGTGACGCGGGTGTCGCCCATGTGGCCGGCCATATGCTTGCCCTTGAACACCTTGCCCGGGTCCTGGCGCTGGCCGGTCGAGCCGTGCGTACGGTGCGAGACCGAGTTGCCGTGGCTCGCGCGGCCGCCGCCCATGTGGTGCCGCTTGATAACGCCCTGGAAACCCTTGCCGATCGTGGTTCCCGTCACATCAACCTTCTGGCCGGCGACGAAATGATCGACAGTGATCTCGGCGCCGACATCGATCATGTTGTCGGCGGAGACACGGAATTCGGCAACCTTGGCCTTCGGCTCGACGGAAGCAGTCGCGAAATGGCCGCGCATCGCCTTCGACGTGTTCTTCACCTTGGCAAGGCCAACGCCGAGCTGGACGGCGGTATAGCCGTTCTTCTCCTGCGTGCGCTGCGCCACGACCTGGCAGTTCTCCATCTGGAGAACAGTGACGGGAACATGTTCCCCGGCATCGTTGTAGATGCGGGTCATTCCCACCTTCTTTGCAATCACACCTGAACGCATCGGTTCAATTCCTTTAGAGTTCCCTGTCGGGGCTGTCGCCCCTCCACGCCTCTTGTTCCTTCAGAGTTCCGGGTCGCCCCGCGCCTCTGGTTCCTTAAAGCTTGATCTCGACGTCGACACCGGCGGCAAGATCGAGCTTCATCAAAGCGTCGACTGTCTGCGGGGTCGGATCGACGATATCGAGCAGACGCTTGTGCGTGCGCATCTCGAACTGCTCGCGGCTCTTCTTGTCGACGTGAGGCGACCGGTTGACCGTGAACTTTTCGATCCGCGTCGGCAGCGGAATGGGGCCGCGGACGTTGGCGCCGGTGCGCTTGGCCGTCGACACGATTTCCCGCGTCGAGGCGTCAAGCACCCGGTGATCAAACGCCTTCAGGCGGATGCGGATATTCTGTCCGTTCATGCGTCACTTCCTTGTTCTGGCGCGGCGCGGGCAGCGCCCGCGACAGATCGGTTTAAGTCCAAATTACTCTTTGATGGTGACGACGATGCCGGCACCGACGGTGCGGCCGCCTTCACGGATGGCGAAGCGCAGCTTCTCTTCCATGGCGATCGGCACGATCAGCTCGACATCGACGGTGATGTTGTCGCCAGGCATCACCATCTCGGTGCCTTCCGGCAGCGACACGATGCCGGTCACGTCGGTCGTGCGGAAATAGAACTGCGGACGGTAGTTGGTGAAGAACGGCGTGTGACGGCCGCCCTCGTCCTTGGTCAGGATGTAGGCTTCGGCGACGAACTTCTTGTGCGGCTTGACCGTGCCGGGCTTGGCCAGAACCTGGCCGCGCTCGACACCTTCGCGGTCGACACCGCGCAAGAGCGCGCCGATGTTGTCGCCGGCCTGGCCCTGGTCGAGCAGCTTGCGGAACATCTCGACACCGGTGCAGGTCGTCTTGGTCGTCGGACGGATGCCGATGATCTCCAGCTCCTCGCCGACCTTGACCACGCCGCGCTCGACGCGACCGGTCACCACCGTGCCGCGGCCCGAAATCGAGAACACGTCCTCGATCGGCATCAGGAACGGCTTGTCGAGCGGACGAACCGGCGTCGGGATGTAGTCGTCGACCGCAGCCATCAATTCGCGGATCGAATCCTAGCCGATCTTCTTGTCGGAGTCTTCAAGTGCGGCAAGTGCCGAACCCTTGACGATCGGAATGTCGTCGCCGGGGAACTCGTTCTTGGTCAACAGCTCACGCACCTCGAGCTCGACCAGCTCGAGCAGCTCGGCGTCGTCGACCTGGTCGACCTTGTTCAAAAACACCACGATCGACGGCACGCCGACCTGACGGGCCAGCAGGATGTGCTCGCGGGTCTGCGGCAGCGGGCCGTCGGCGGCCGACACAACCAGGATCGCGCCGTCCATCTGCGCGGCACCGGTGATCATGTTCTTCACATAGTCGGCGTGGCCGGGGCAGTCGACATGGGCGTAGTGGCGGTTGGCCGTCTCGTATTCGACATGCGCCGTCGAGATGGTGATGCCGCGCGCCTTCTCCTCGGGCGCCGCATCGATCTGGTCGTAGCGCTTGTATTCGCCAAAATACTTGGTGATCGCCGCCGTCAGCGACGTCTTGCCATGATCGACATGGCCAATCGTGCCGATGTTCACATGAGGTTTTGTACGCTCGAATTTACCTTTTGCCATGTGATGTCTCCATTCCTGCTCGCCCGTACGGGCTTTGAATTAAGTTAGCGCTGCAACCCCTTCAGGTTACGCGTATTTCTTCTGGACTTCCTGAGCGACCGCGGTCGGCACCGGCTCGTAATGATCGAACTGCATCGTGTAGGCCGCGCGGCCCTGGCTCATCGAGCGCAAATTGTCGACGTATTTGAACATGTTGGCGAGCGGCACCATTGCGTTGACAACCACCGCCACGCCACGCGCTTCCTGGCCTTGAATCTGACCGCGACGGCCGTTCAGATCACCGATGACGCTGCCGACGTAATCTTCGGGCGTCACGACTTCGACCTTCATGATCGGCTCGAGCAACTGCACGCCAAGCTTGGGCGCCGCTTCACGGAAGCAGGCACGGCCGGCGATTTCGAAGGCGAGCACCGAGGAGTCGACATCGTGGTAGGCGCCGTCGATCAGCGTCGCCTTGACGCCGATCATCGGGAAGCCGGCGAACGGGCCAGAGGTCATGACGCTGTTGATGCCCTTTTCGACGCCGGGGATGTATTCCTTCGGCACAGCGCCGCCGACGATCTTGGATTCGAACACGAATTCGCTGCTTTCCGGATTTGGTTCGAACAGGATCTTGACACGGGCGAACTGGCCGGTGCCGCCGGTCTGCTTCTTGTGGGTGTAGTCCTGCTCGTGCCTGCGGGTGATCGTCTCGCGATAGGCCACCTGCGGCGCACCGACATTGGCCTCGACCTTGAACTCGCGACGCATGCGGTCGACGATGATGTCGAGGTGGAGTTCGCCCATGCCGGAGATGATCGTCTGACCGCTTTCCTCGTCGGTCTTGACGCGGAAGGACGGATCCTCGGCGGCCAGGCGATGCAGCGCAAGGCCCATCTTTTCCTGGTCGTTCTTGGTCTTCGGCTCAATCGCGATCTGGATGACCGGATCGGGGAACTCCATGCGCTCGAGGATGACCGGATGCAGCGGATCGCAGAGCGTGTCGCCAGTCGTCGTGTCCTTGAGGCCGGCCAAAGCGACGATGTCGCCGGCGAAAGCCTCTTCGACGTCAGCGCGCGAATTCGCATGCATCTGCAGCATGCGGCCGATGCGCTCCTTCTTGCCCTTCACCGTGTTGTCGACCGAGATGCCCTTGGTGAGCTTGCCCGAATAGATGCGGGCAAAGGTGAGCGAGCCGACGAACGGGTCGTTCATGATCTTGAAGGCGAGCATCGACAGCGGCTCGCTGTCGTCGGCGTGACGCTCGATCTCGGCGTCGGTCTTTGCATCGACGCCCTTGATAGCCGGCACATCGGCCGGCGATGGCAGATATTCGACGACTGCGTCGAGAAGCGGCTGCACGCCCTTGTTCTTGAAGGCCGAGCCGCAGAACATCGGGTAGAACTTCACCGCGATGGTGCCCTTGCGGATCAGAGCGCGGATCTCGTCATTGCTGGGCATCTTGCCTTCGAGGTAATTCTCGAGCGCCGTCTCGTCCATTTCGACGGCGGCCTCGATCATCTTCTCGCGATATTCTTCCGCACGAGCCCTGAGGTCATCCGGGATCTCGACGACGTCCCAAGCGGCGCCCAGCGTCTCGTCGCGCCAGACCAGCGCGTTCATCTCGACGAGATCGACGACGCCCTTGAACTCGGTCTCGGCGCCAATCGGCAGCTGCATGACGACGGCCTGCGCACCGAGGCGCGAGCCGATCATTTCGACCGAGCGATAAAAATCTGCGCCGATCTTGTCCATTTTGTTACAGAAGATCATGCGCGGCACGCGATACTTGTCGGCCTGGCGCCAGACGGTTTCCGTCTGCGGCTCGACACCGGCATTGGCGTCGAGCAGCGCAATGGCGCCGTCGAGCACGCGCAGCGAACGCTCGACTTCGATGGTGAAGTCGACGTGGCCGGGAGTGTCGATGATGTTGAAACGGTGCATCTTGCCGTCACGACCTTTCCAGAAGGTCGTGGTCGCGGCGGACGTGATGGTGATGCCGCGTTCCTGCTCCTGTTCCATCCAGTCCATGGTGGCAGCGCCGTCGTGGACTTCGCCGATCTTGTGCGACTTGCCCGTGTAGTAGAGGACGCGCTCGGTGGTCGTCGTCTTGCCGGCGTCGATATGCGCCATGATACCGAAATTGCGGTAGTCTTCGATTTTATATTCGCGGGCCATGGGAGGTGCCTTTTCAGTCTCGTTCGCGCTTTACCAGCGGTAGTGCGCGAAGGCGCGGTTGGCTTCTGCCATCTTGTGGGTGTCTTCACGCTTCTTGACGGCGGTGCCGCGGTTGTTGGCCGCGTCCATCAGCTCGCCGGAGAGGCGGTCGACCATCGTGGTCTCGTTTCGGTTGCGGGCAGCAGCGATCAGCCAGCGGATGGCCAGCGCCTGACGGCGCTCGGGGCGCACATCGACCGGAACCTGGTAGGTGGCGCCACCGACGCGGCGCGAACGCACTTCCACATGCGGCGCGACATTGTCGAGCGCCTGATGGAAGACGGTGACCGGCTCCTGCTTGGTCTTGGACTGGACCTGGTCGAGCGCGCCGTAGACGATGGTCTCGGCAACCGACTTCTTGCCGTCATACATGACGGCATTCATGAACTTGGTGACGATCAGATCGCCGAACTTCGGGTCCGGATTGATCTCACGCTTTTCTGCACTGTGACGACGGGACATTTTTTCTCTGCCTCAATTCTGCGTGGTGGCCTGGACCCCGGATCGTCGCCTGGCGCCGCCCGGGATGACCTTGGCTACGCTTCGGTCACTTCGGACGCTTGGCGCCGTATTTCGAACGGCGCTGCTTGCGGTTCTTCACACCCTGCGTATCGAGCACGCCGCGGATGATATGATAGCGGACACCCGGAAGATCCTTGACGCGGCCGCCGCGGATCATCACCACGGAGTGTTCCTGAAGGTTGTGGCCTTCGCCGGGGATGTAGCCGATCACTTCAAAACCATTGGTCAGGCGAATCTTGGCCACCTTGCGCAGCGCCGAGTTCGGCTTCTTCGGCGTCGTTGTGTAGACGCGCGTGCAGACGCCCCGCTTCTGCGGGTTCTGCTGCATGGCCGGGACCTTGTTGCGCTTCACCGGCGCAATGCGCGGCTTGCGGATCAGCTGGTTGACGGTAGGCATTAAACCCTCTTGTCTCTCAATTCCGTGTCTCGCCCGGTCAGGGCCGCTCAAAGCGTCATTTCCATACGCAAATTCGGGCCACAAACCGCGCCTCGCGGTCATGCCCGAACAAATGGCAGAGGAAGCGGAAGCCGCTTCATGCACGCCGGAAATGTCTTTTCGCTCGTAAAACGAACCCTGTTTGAGGCAAACTCCAAAGCGTGTCGCTTCGGAAGTGAGAGCCTCACATCGGTTCTGACTGGCCGGCTTCTACTCGCAAGCCTGTTGCCCGTCAACCCCGGAGCGCCAAATATTACGCTGAAACCGAGGCTTGGCAGCCATGCGAAACGCGCATGTAATTTTCTTTCGCCATTTTGCAAGGGGAAGGAAGAAAGTGACCGGCTTTCGGCTGTTGCGCAGCCATACTTCATGCGAAAAAGGCGGCATGAACAGCGCAAATCCCCTCGCCCGGAGGAATCGGCCCGTGAACGACAATGACGAGCGCCCGGTCACCATCATTACCGGCCGGGCATGGAAAAGGAAGGGCGGCAAGCCAGAAGGCGTCCACCTCATGCTGGTCGCGCCTGACGACGATTCGGCGGTGCGCCGGGCGCTCGAATCGCTCGCGGCCGAAGGTTATGCCGAGGCGGAGCTCGACCAGATCGGCGACCTGGACGGCGTGCCCGACGAAGAGCCACACCTGTCGGCCTATCAGGGTGCGCTCGAAGGCGAAGTGTCGATCGTCACCTTCGACGTGCCGGTCTGAAGCAAGGGCCAGTCTGAAGCAAGGGCCAGTCTGAAGCAGCGCCGATCTGATTCGGGGTCCGTCTGAAACGAAGCCGATCTCGGCGGTCTGCGGGCAAGCTCCCGAGGCTTGCCCGGCATCGGTTCTCTGCTAGAACCATTCGCTGCTGACAGCCAGCGCATCCAATCTGCGGAGTCTCCATGTCTAGGAATAGCGTCCCCATTAAGCTCGGCATCGTCGGGGTAGGAAAGATCGTCCGCGACCAGCATCTGCCGGCCTTGGCGAAGGACCCGGCCTATCGTCTCGCCGCCGCCGCCAGCCGGCACGGCAAGGTGGAAGACATCCCGAATTTCCCAACCATCGAGGCGATGCTCGACGCGGTGCCGGAGCTCGATGCCGTGTCACTCTGCATGCCGCCGCAGTTTCGCTATGACGCCGCACGGACAGCGCTGGCAGCGAAAAAACATGTCTTCCTGGAAAAGCCGCCCGGCGCCACGGTCAGCGAGGTCGAGGATTTGAAGGCGCTAGCGGTCGCGAACGGCGTCTCGCTGTTCGCCAGCTGGCATTCGCGCTATGCCCCGGCAGTCGAGGCTGCGCGCGATTTTCTCGGCTCGACCACTATCAGATCGGCAGCCATCAACTGGAAGGAGGACGTGCGCCGATGGCACCCGAACCAGGACTGGATCTGGGCTCCTGGCGGCTTCGGCGTGTTCGATCCCGGCATCAACGCGCTGTCGATTGCGACCCACATATTGCCGGCGATGTTCATCACCTCGGCAATTCTCGATTTTCCCGAAAACCGCGCGGCCCCGATCGCGGCACACATCGCCTTCCGCACCTCGAACGGCTTGCCGGTGACGATGGAACTCGACTGGCGCCAGACCGGCCCGCAAAGCTGGGATATTCTGGCCGAGACGGACAAGGGCGCGATGGTGCTTTCGGGGGGCGGGTCAAAACTCGCGGTCGACGGCGGCGTCGTTCATGATGAACCGGAAGCGGAGTATCCGATGCTCTACAAGCGCTTCGCCGAGATCGTGCGCGCCGGCGTGTCCGACGTCGACCTCGCCCCGCTACAGCACGTCGCAGACGCCTTCATGCTCGGCAAGCGCAATGTGGTGGAAGCGTTTTTCGACTGAGGCCTACAGGGTTATGAGCGAGCCTTCGCCCGGATTCTCGTAACCTGCAATCGAAGCGCTGCCCCTCATCTGGCTGCCGCCATCTTCTCCCCCTATAGGGACGGGGAGAAGGACGCCGTCATCGATGGTTTCGCCAATCGCCAGCGCCGCAAGAAGGGGGCCAAGGTTGCGGCCAGCCCCTTCTCCCCGTCACTATACGGGGAGAAGATGCCGGCAGGCAGATGAGCGGCAGTGCCGGGCGATCGAAATAGGGCACCCATTTGGTGCCGGCTCCACTCTATCGTCACAATGTAAGATCGCAACTTCACTTTGAGCAGCAAAGAAAAAGCCGCCGGGTTGCCCCGACGGCTTTGTTGCCTGAGATCTGTACCGCCGCGCTTACTGCGCGGCGGAAGCCATGTCGGTCAGCATCGGATCGGCGACCTCGACGCCCGATGCCTTGCGGCGCTCGTCGATGATCAGCTCGTCGCGCGAGGTGGCAATGCGCCGGATCTGGCTCATCGTGCCGCCGGTGCCGGCCGGGATGAGACGGCCGACGATGACATTTTCCTTCAGCCCCTGCAGCATGTCGGTCTTCCCGGCAACCGCCGCTTCGGTCAGCACCCTAGTCGTCTCCTGGAAGGAGGCGGCCGAGATGAAGGACGGCGTTTGCAGCGAGGCCTTGGTGATGCCCAAGAGCACCGGCTGGCCTTCGGCCGGCTTCTTGCCGTCCTCGACCAGGCGCTCGTTGACCTCTTCCAGCTCGATCACGTCGACGTGGTCGCCCGGAATGTAGGTCGAGTCGCCCTGCGCAGTGATCTCGACCTTCTGCAGCATCTGGCGAACGATCACCTCGATGTGCTTGTCGTTGATCGACACGCCCTGCAGACGGTAGACCTCCTGGATCTCGTTGACGAGGTAGGACGCAAGCGCCTCCACGCCCTTGATCGCCAGGATGTCGTGCGGCGCCGGATTGCCGTCGAGGATGTAGTCGCCCTTCTCGATGACGTCGCCGTCCTGGAGATGGAACGGCTTGCCCTTCGGGATCAGGTATTCGACCGGCTCAAGCGTCGAGTCATGCGGCTCGATGATAATGCGGCGCTTGTTCTTGTAGTCGCGGCCGAAGCGGATCGTGCCGTCGATCTCGGCGATGATGGCGTGATCCTTCGGACGACGTGCCTCGAACAGTTCGGCAACACGCGGCAGACCGCCGGTGATGTCCTTGGTCTTGGCGCTTTCCATCGGGATACGCGCCAGCACGTCGCCGGGGCGAACCTGTGCACCCGGCTCGACCGAAAGAATGGCCTCGACCGAGAGCAGGAAGCGAGCGTCGCCGCCCTTCGACAGTTTGCCGACCTTGCCCTTGGTGTCCTGGACGACGATCGCCGGCTTGAGATCGTTGCCGCGTGGCGTCGAACGCCAGTCGATGACCTCGCGCTTGGTGATGCCGGTCGATTCGTCGGCCGTTTCCTGGACGGAAATACCATCGACCAGATCCTCGAACGCCACCTTGCCCTCGATTTCGGTGAGGACCGGGCGGGTATAGGGATCCCACTCGGCGATGCGCTGGCCGCGCTTCACCTTGTCGCCATCGTCCACGAAGATGCGCGAACCATAGGTGACACGGTGCGTGGCGCGCTCCTTGCCGGCCTCGTCGAGGATCAGCACCGCCATGTTGCGGCCCATGACCATCTGCTGGCCGTCGGAGTTGCGCACCACGTTGCGGTTGCGGATCTCGACCTTGCCCTCATACGAGGCTTCAAGGAACGAACTGTCCACCACCTGCGCCGTACCGCCCATGTGGAAGGTACGCATGGTGAGCTGGGTGCCCGGCTCGCCGATCGACTGCGCCGCGATGACGCCGACAGCCTCGCCCTGATTGACCGGGGTGCCGCGGGCCAGATCGCGTCCGTAGCAGACCGCGCACACACCGACCCTGACATCGCAGGTCAGCGCCGAGCGGATGCGGACCGACTGGACGCCGGCCTGTTCGATCTGCTCGACGTCGCGCTCGTCCATCAGCGTTCCGGCCTTCACCAGAACCTCACCCGTGACCGGATGAGTGATGTCGTCGAGCGCAGTGCGGCCGAGAACGCGCTGGCCCACGGAAGCGACGACCTGGCCGGCATCGACGATCGGCTGCATGGTGAGGCCCTTGTCGGTGCCGCAGTCGACGGAGTTGACGATGCAGTCCTGCGCCACGTCGACCAGCCGACGGGTGAGGTAACCCGAGTTCGCCGTCTTCAAGGCGGTGTCGGCCAGACCCTTACGGGCGCCGTGGGTCGAGTTGAAGTACTCGAGCACGGTCAGGCCTTCCTTGAAGTTCGAGATGATCGGCGTCTCGATGATTTCACCGCTAGGCTTGGCCATCAGGCCGCGCATACCGGCAAGCTGGCGCATCTGCGTGGGCGAGCCGCGCGCACCGGAGTGCGACATCATGTAAATCGAGTTCATCGGCTTTTGACGGCCATTATCCTCGAACTCGACCGCCTTGATGCGGGCCATCATCTCGTCGGCGACCTTTTCCGAGCACTTGGCCCAGGCGTCGACGACCTTGTTGTACTTCTCGCCCTGCGTGATCAGGCCGTCATTGTACTGCTGCTCGTATTCCTTGGCCAAAGCCTCGGTGTCGGAGACCAGCTTGATCTTGGCATCCGGGATCAGCATGTCGTCCTTGCCGAACGAAATGCCGGCGCGGCAGGCGTGGCTGAAGCCGAGGGCCATGATGCGGTCGCAGAAAATGACCGTCTCCTTCTGACCGCAATGGCGATAGACGGTGTCGATCATCTTGGAGATGTTCTTCTTGGTCATCTCCTGGTTGGCGGTCTCGTACGGCACGTTGACGTTCTTCGGCAGAAGCTCGCCGATGATCATGCGGCCGGGCGTGGTGTCGTAAATCTTCGACACGACCTTGCCGTCCGCATCGACCGTGCGGAAGCGGCCCTTGATCTTGGAGTGCAACGTCACCGCCTTGGTCTCGAGCGCGTGCTGGAGTTCGCCCATATCGGCAAACACCATGCCCTCGCCCGGCTCGTTCTGGTTGACGATCGAGAGATAGTAGAGACCCAGAACCATGTCCTGCGACGGCACGATGATCGGCGCGCCGGAAGCCGGGTGCAGGATGTTGTTGGTCGACATCATCAGCACGCGGGCTTCGAGCTGCGCTTCCAGCGACAGCGGCACGTGAACCGCCATCTGGTCGCCGTCGAAGTCGGCGTTGAAAGCCGTGCAGACCAGCGGGTGAAGCTGGATAGCCTTGCCTTCGATCAGGATCGGCTCGAACGCCTGGATGCCGAGGCGGTGCAGCGTCGGCGCACGGTTCAAGAGCACCGGATGCTCGCGGATGACCTCGTCGAGGATATCCCAGACCTCCGGACGCTCCTTTTCGACCAGCTTCTTTGCCTGCTTGACGGTCGAGGAATAACCCTTGGCGTCGAGACGGGCATAGATGAAGGGCTTGAACAGTTCGAGCGCCATCTTCTTCGGCAGGCCGCACTGGTGCAGCTTGAGCTCCGGGCCGGTCACGATGACCGAGCGGCCGGAATAGTCGACGCGCTTGCCGAGCAGGTTCTGGCGGAACCGGCCCTGCTTGCCCTTGAGCATGTCGGACAGCGACTTCAGCGGACGCTTGTTGGCGCCGGTGATGACGCGGCCGCGACGGCCATTGTCGAACAGCGCGTCGACGGCTTCCTGCAGCATGCGCTTTTCATTGCGCACGATGATGCCGGGCGCACGCAGCTCGATCAGCCGCTTCAGGCGGTTGTTGCGGTTGATGACGCGGCGATAGAGATCGTTGAGATCGGACGTGGCGAAGCGGCCGCCGTCCAGCGGAACCAGCGGGCGCAGGTCCGGCGGGATCACCGGAACCACCTTCATGATCATCCATTCCGGACGGTTGCCGGACTCCATGAAATTCTCGACGACCTTGAGCCGCTTCAGATACTTCTTCTGCTTGAGCTCGGACGTGGTCGAAGCCAGCTCCGAACGCAGGTCGCCGGCGATCTTTTCCAGGTCCATGCCGGCCAGAAGGTCGTGGATGGCCTCGGCGCCGATCATGGCGGTGAAGCTATCTTCGCCATATTCGTCGACGGCCATCATGTACTCTTCCTCGCTGAGGAGCTGGTGCTCCTTCAGCGCGGTGAGGCCAGGCTCGGTGACGATGTAGTTCTCGAAGTAGAGAACGCGCTCGATGTCCTTCAGCGTCATGTCGAGCAGCGTGCCGATACGCGACGGCAGCGACTTCAGGAACCAGATATGGGCGACGGGCGCGGCCAGTTCGATATGGCCCATGCGCTCGCGGCGGACGCGCGACAGCGTGACTTCGACGCCGCACTTCTCGCAGATGACGCCCTTGTACTTCATGCGCTTGTACTTCCCGCACAGGCACTCGTAGTCCTTGATCGGACCGAAAATGCGCGCGCAGAACAGGCCGTCACGCTCCGGCTTGAAGGTGCGGTAGTTGATGGTCTCCGGCTTCTTGATCTCGCCGAACGACCAGGACAGAATCTTCTCAGGGCTGGCGAGCGAGATCCGGATGGAATCGAACACCTGCGCAGGCGCCTGGGGATTGAAGAGATTCATGACCTCTTGGTTCATGCCGTTCTCCTTTTCGGGGTCCTCGAAAACCCCTTGTCATCTAGCGCGGGCCAAACGCCCGCCGACTTGGTCGGCCACCGGCCGAAGAATTTGGTGCGTCCGGTCGCGGGAGCCGCGACCGGACGTCTTGCTCACTCGGCCGCGTCGGGCAGCCGAACCGGGTTATCGTCCAGCTTGGTGTTCTCCAGCTCGACATTGAGGCCCAGAGAACGCATTTCCTTGACGAGAACGTTGAAGCTCTCGGGAATGCCGGCCTCGAACGTGTCGTCGCCTCTGACGATCGCCTCGTAGACTTTGGTGCGGCCGGCGACGTCGTCCGACTTCACCGTCAACATCTCCTGCAGCGTGTAGGCGGCGCCGTACGCTTCGAGCGCCCAGACCTCCATCTCGCCGAAGCGCTGGCCACCGAACTGCGCCTTGCCGCCCAGCGGCTGCTGGGTAACGAGCGAGTACGGCCCGATCGAACGCGCGTGGATCTTGTCGTCCACAAGGTGGTGAAGCTTGAGCATATATATGTAGCCCATCGTCACTTTGCGATCGAACGGCTCGCCGGTGCGTCCGTCATAGAGCTGCGACTGACCGCTGGTGTGCAGGCCCGCCTGCTCCAGCATGATGTTGATGTCGGCCTCGTGCGCGCCGTCGAACACCGGTGTCGCGATGGAGACGCCGCGGCGCATCTGCTCGCTGAGGCGAACGACGCTCTCGTCGTCATAGTCGCGGATCGGCTCGTTGCGGTCGTTGGCCGGCATGAAGCTCTCGAGCGTCTTGCGCAACGGCTTGATGTCGCCGCCTGTCTTGTACGCGTCGATCAGCTCGCCGATCTTCCTGCCCATTCCGGCGCAAGCCCAGCCCAGATGCGTCTCCAGGATCTGGCCGACATTCATGCGGCTCGGCACACCCAGCGGGTTGAGCACGATATCGGCATGCGTGCCGTCCTCGAGGAACGGCATGTCCTCGACCGGAACGATCCGCGACACGACACCCTTGTTGCCGTGCCGGCCGGCCATCTTGTCGCCGGGCTGCATCTTGCGCTTCACGGCCACGAAGACCTTGACCATCTTCATGACGCCGGGAGGCATCTCGTCGCCGCGCTGGACCTTCTCGACCTTGTCCATAAAGCGCTGTTCGAGCGCCTTCTTGGAATCGTCGTACTGGCCACGCAGAGCTTCCAGTTCGCTCTGGAGCTTTTCGTTCTCCACCGCAAACTGCCACCACTGCGAACGCGGATACTCATCGAGCGTGTCCTTCGACAGCTTCGAGCCCTTCTTGAAGCCCTTCGGCCCGGCAATCGCGTCCTTGCCGACGAGAACATCGGAGAGGCGCGAATAGACGTTGCGGTCGAGGATCGCCTGCTCGTCGTCGCGGTCCTTGGCGAGGCGTTCGATCTCCTCGCGTTCGATCGCCATGGCGCGCTCGTCCTTCTCCACACCGTGGCGATTAAAGACGCGCACTTCGACGACCGTGCCGAAGGTTCCGGGCGGCATGCGCATGGAGGTGTCACGCACGTCCGATGCCTTTTCGCCGAAGATGGCGCGCAGAAGCTTTTCTTCCGGCGTCATCGGGCTTTCGCCCTTCGGTGTGATCTTGCCGACCAGGATGTCGCCCGGCTGCACTTCCGCACCGATATAGACGATGCCGGCCTCGTCGAGGTTCTTCAGCGCTTCTTCCGAGACGTTGGGAATGTCGCGCGTGATCTCCTCCGGCCCGAGCTTGGTGTCGCGCGCCATGACCTCGAACTCCTCGATGTGGATCGAGGTGAAGACGTCATCGGCGACGATGCGCTCGGACAAGAGGATCGAGTCCTCGTAGTTGTAGCCGTTCCACGGCATGAACGCGACCAGCACGTTGCGGCCGAGCGCCAGATCGCCGAGTTCGGTCGACGGACCGTCGGCGATGATGTCGCCCTTGTTGACCCGGTCACCCATGCGCACCAGCGGACGCTGGTTGATGCAGGTGTTCTGGTTCGAACGCTGGAACTTCATCAGCCGGTAGATGTCGACGCCCGACTTGCCGGGATCGAGATCTTCCGTGGCGCGGATGACGATACGCGTCGCGTCCACCTGATCGACGATACCGCCGCGGCGGGCGCCGATGGCGGCGCCCGAGTCACGGGCGACGATCGGCTCCATGCCGGTGCCGACAAACGGCGCTTCGGCGCGCACCAGCGGCACGGCCTGACGCTGCATGTTCGAGCCCATCAGAGCGCGGTTGGCGTCGTCATTCTCGAGGAACGGGATCAGGGCCGCGGCCACCGACACCATCTGCTTCGGCGACACGTCCATCAGATCGACGTTTTCGCGCGGCGCCATCATCACTTCGCCGGCGTTGCGGCAAATGACGAATTCGTCGACGAAACCACCATTCTTGTCGAGCTCGGCATTGGCCTGCGCGACGTGGTGCTTGGCCTCTTCCATCGCCGACAGATAGACGACCTCATTTGTCAGCTTGCCGTTGACGATCTTGCGGTACGGGCTCTCGATGAAGCCGTACTTGTTGACGCGCGCGAAGGTGGCCAGCGAGTTGATCAGACCGATATTCGGGCCTTCCGGCGTCTCGATCGGGCAGATGCGGCCGTAGTGCGTCGGGTGCACGTCGCGCACCTCGAAGCCGGCGCGCTCGCGGGTCAGACCACCGGGTCCAAGCGCCGAGAGACGGCGCTTGTGGGTGATCTCCGACAGCGGGTTGGTCTGGTCCATGAACTGCGACAGCTGCGAGGAACCGAAGAACTCGCGCACGGCGGCAGCCGCCGGCTTGGCGTTGATCAGGTCCTGCGGCATCACCGTGTCGATCTCGATCGAGGACATGCGTTCCTTGATCGCGCGCTCCATGCGCAGCAGGCCGACGCGGTACTGGTTCTCCATCAGCTCGCCGACCGAGCGCACGCGGCGATTGCCGAGATTGTCGATGTCGTCGATCTCGCCCTTGCCGTCGCGCAGTTCGACCAGCGTCTTGACCACGGCCAGGATGTCGTCCTTGCGCAGGACGCGGACGGTGTCCTCGGCCTTGAGCTCGAGGCGCATGTTCATCTTGACGCGGCCGACGGCCGACAGATCATAGCGCTCACTGTCGAAGAACAGCGAGTTGAACATGGCTTCGGCGGTTTCGAGCGTCGGCGGCTCGCCGGGGCGCATGACGCGGTAGATGTCGAACAGCGCGTCCTGGCGGCTCTCGTTCTTGTCGACGTTGAGCGTGTTGCGGATATAGGCGCCGACATTGACGTGGTCGATGTCGAGAACCTTGATCTCGTCGTCGCCGGCGCTGAGAAGCACCTTCAGCGTCTTTTCGTCGATCTCGTCGCCGGCTTCGAGGAAAATCTCGCCGGTCGCGTAGTTGACGATGTCCTCGGCAAGGTAGTTGCCGAGCAGGTCCTCGTCCGTCGCCTTGATCGCCTTGAGACCCTTTTCGCCGAGCTGGCGGGCCTGGCGGGCAGTGATCTTCTTGCCGGCCTCGACGACGACCTCGTTGGTGTCTGCATCGACCAGGTCGCCAACGGCCTTGAGGCCGCGGAAACGCTCGACGTTGAACGGGATGCGCCAATGGTCGCCGGCGCGCTTGTAGGTGATCTTGTTGTAGAAGGTCGACAGGATCTCCTCGCCGTCCATGCCGAGCGCCATCAACAGCGACGACACCGGAATCTTCCGGCGGCGGTCGATGCGGGCGTGCACGACGTCCTTCGAGTCGAACTCGATGTCGAGCCACGAGCCTCGATAGGGGATGACGCGCGCCGCAAACAGCAGCTTGCCCGACGAGTGCGACTTGCCCTTGTCATGGTCGAAGAAGACGCCCGGCGAACGGTGCATCTGCGAGACGATGACACGCTCGGTGCCGTTGACGATGAAGGTACCGTTCAAGGTCATGAGCGGCATGTCGCCCATATAGACGTCCTGCTCCTTGATGTCCTTGATCGACTTGGCGCCGGTATCCTCGTCGATATCGAACACGATGAGGCGCAGCGTCACCTTGAGTGGCGCGGCATAGGTCAGGTCGCGCTGACGGCATTCGTCAACGTCGAATTTCGGCGCTTCGAACTCGTACTTCACGAATTCCAGCATCGAGGAGCCGGAAAAGTCGGAGATCGGGAAGACCGATTTGAAAACCGCCTGCAGTCCCTCGTCAGGACGCCCGCCCTTGGGCTCCTCTACCATCAGGAACTGGTCATAGGATGCCTTCTGAACCTCGATCAGGTTCGGCATCTCCGCAACTTCCGGAATCTTTCCGAAGAATTTGCGTACGCGTCTGCGGCCATTGAAAGTTTGTGTCTGGGCCATCGTCGCTCCTTAGCTCGATTCTCGGGGCGAGCCTCGCCGCGGCTCGCCTTGCATTCTCGGCCACCTCGGCGGCGGCCTTTTATTTGTTCACCCGCCACCCTGTCGGTGGCCGGCCAAAACGGGAGAAAACCCGTTTCCTGAAGGCCGGTTTACGGCCCTCAGGAAAGAGGTTTTCGTACTCTTCGCGTTACGCAGCCTCCCTTCGCGCCAAGGGAGTGGCGGACGGCGCGAAGCCGCCCGCCGATATCAAACGCTTACTTCAGTTCGACCTTGGCGCCGGCTGCTTCCAGCTGGGCCTTGAACTTGTCCGCGTCGGCCTTGGAAACGGCTTCCTTGACCGGCTTCGGAGCCGCCTCGACCAGGTCCTTGGCTTCCTTGAGACCAAGACCGGTGATGGCGCGAACTTCCTTGATGACGTTGATCTTCTGAGCGCCCGCCTCGGTGAGGACGACGTCGAATTCCGTCTTTTCCTCGACCGGAGCAGCAGCCGCCGCGGCACCGCCAGCGGCGGCAACCGCCACCGGAGCGGCAGCGGAAACGCCCCACTTTTCTTCCAGAAGCTTCGACAGCTCGGCCGCCTCGAGGACGGTCAGCTTCGAAAGGTCGTCTACGATCTTTGCCAGATCAGCCATTGCAATATTCCTTCATAAGGTTCGAACGTGTGTTTGTGATAGCGAGGAACGGCCTCATGCCGCCTCGTCCTTCCGGGCGTAAGCGCCGATGACGCGCGCAACCGAAGCCGCAGGCGCATTGACGATCTGGGCGATCCGGGTAGCCGGCGTGGCGATCATGCCAACCAGCCTGCCGCGCAGCTCATCGAGCGACGGAAGTGTGGCGAGTGCCTTCACACCGTCGGCGTTGAGCGAGGTGGTGCCCATTGCGCCGCCGAGAATGACGAGCTTGTCATTTCCCTTGGCGAAATCGGACGCGACCTTCGGCGCCGCAATCGGATCCTCCGAATAGGCGATCAGCGTCTGTCCCTTGAACAGGTCGATGATCGATGCGGAGTCCGTGCCCTGAAGAGCGATTTTGGCGAGACGGTTCTTCGCGACTTTGACGGTGCCACCGGCGACACGCATTTTCGACCGAAGGTCGTTCATTTGCGCGACGGTGATACCGGCGTAGTGGGCCACGACGACTGAACCAGCGCCCGAAAACGCTTCATTCAGGCCCGTGACGAGTTCGCGTTTTTCCGCTCTGTCCACTGCCTATCTCCAGTTGACCCCAATCCTGTTAACGGGAACATTCCCATTACGAGGACAGGCGTCGGGTTGCCTTTTTGCCGGCCGGGCCATCCAGTAACGGATCTCCCGAACGACGCTCGAGGATCCTGCCCCCTTTCGCCACACCAGCCGGCAAGCCGAATGGTGCGCAGACAAAAGGCAAACACGGTTCGAACCTTTCATTGGAGCATGTCGCTCCGTTGTCCGGTCTTCACCCGTCTCATGCAGGCCCACATGAATTAAGGCCCCCTTGAATTAAGGCTCGGGGCCGCCCGCAATCTCGGACAGGATGTCCGGAAGCCTTCCGACTTCCGGCACCGGGCCGCCAAGATAAATCGGAGGCCCGGAATCTGTTTGCGGATCGGCCCTTAGCGGCCGATCCGAATGGTTCGTATCAGGACGCCGCCAGCGTCGAGACGTCGAGCTTCAGGCCCGGGCCCATCGTCGAGGTGACCGACACCTTCTTGACGTAGTTGCCCTTGGCGCCAGCCGGCTTCGCCCTGTTCACCGCGTCGGCGAAGGCGCGGACGTTCTCTTCCAGCGCCTTGACATCGAACGAGATCTTGCCGACGCCGCCATGAACGATGCCGGCCTTCTCGACGCGGAACTCGACCGCGCCGCCCTTCGACGCCTTGACGGCGGCGGTAACGTCAGTGGTGACGGTACCGACCTTCGGGTTCGGCATCATGCCGCGCGGGCCGAGCACCTTGCCCAGACGGCCGACCAGCGGCATCATGTCCGGCGTGGCGATGCAGCGATCAAAGTCGATCGTGCCCTTCTGGACGATGTCGACCAGATCCTCGGCGCCAACAACATCGGCGCCGGCCGCCTTGGCTTCCTCGGCCTTGTCGCCACGCGCGAAAACGGCGACGCGGACGGTACGGCCGGTGCCGTTCGGCAGATTGACCACGCCACGGACCATCTGGTCGGCATGGCGCGGGTCGACACCCAGGTTCATCGCGATTTCAACGGTCTCGTCGAACTTCACCGAGGACCGGTCCTTGAGCAGCTTCAGCGCCTCACCCAAGGCATAAGCCTTGTTGGGATCGATGCCTTCACGGGTCTTCGATACACGCTTTGCAATCTTTGCCATGATCTCAGCCCACCACTTCCAGACCCATCGAGCGGGCGGAGCCCTCGACCATGCGCATGGCCCCCTCGATATCGGTCGCGTTCAGATCCTTCATCTTCTGCTCGGCGATGGCGCGCACCTTGTCGCGGCCAATCGTGCCGGCCTTGACCTTGCCCGGCTCCTTCGAGCCCGACTTCAGGTTCGCGGCCTTCTTCAGGAAGTAGCTCACCGGCGGCGTCTTCATGACGAAGGTGAACGACTTGTCCTGGTAGTAGGTGATCACGACCGGAATCGGCGATCCCTTTTCCATTTCCTGGGTCTGCGCGTTGAACGCCTTGCAGAACTCCATGATGTTGATGCCGCGCTGACCAAGCGCCGGTCCGATCGGGGGCGACGGCGTAGCCGAGCCCGCGGAAACCTGGAGCTTGAGCTGGCCTGCAATTTTCTTAGCCATCTCTTTCCTGCCTTTATCTCATGCCAGCCCCACTATCTGGGCAACACCGGCGGTTGCAGTCTGGTGGTGCGGTTTCCTGCGGCCGGCTAAAGCCGCATTCGCCTCCCACCCGTTTTGGCCGCGATTTCCACGCCGCCTCCCTCGCCGCCCATGGGCGACAAGGATTTCGGATCAGCCCTTTTCGACCTGTCCGAATTCGAGATCGACCGGCACGGCGCGCCCGAAGATCGAAACTTCCACCTTGAGCCGCGCCCGCTCCTCGTCCACTTCCTGGACGAAACCGTTGAACGACGCGAACGGACCGTCCGAGACGCGGATCGCCTCGCCGATCTCGAAAGTGACCGACGGCTTCGGCCGCTCGACGCCTTCCTGCACCTGGTTCAGGATGCGCTGCGCCTCGGCCTCGGTGATCGGCACCGGCTTCGAGTCACCCAGGAAGCCGGTGACCTTCGGCGTGTTCTTCACGAGCGAGAACACCGCGTCGGTCAGGTTGGCCTTCAGGAGCACGTAGCCCGGGAAAAACTTGCGCTCGGCATCGACCTTGCGGCCGCGGCGTATCTCGACGACCTTCTCGGTCGGCACCACGATCTGCTCGATGTCAGCGGACAGGCCTTTCTGCTTGGCCTTGTTCTCGATGTCCTCGGCGACCTTTTTTTCAAAGTTCGAATAGGCGTGGACGATGTACCACCGCGCAGTCATCTCAAGACTTCTCCGTAATCGCCGGACTTAACGCCCAATGCCCAGAATCTGCTCGACCGCGAGGCCCATGAGCTGATCGGCAGTAAAGAAAAAGATCATCGCGATCACAGCAAACGCCAGAACCATCACCGTCGAGATCATCGTTTCGCGACGCGACGGCCAAGTCACCTTGGCGGTCTCCGCGCGAACCTGCTGGAGAAAGACGAAAGGATTTGTGGTTTTCGAAGCCATGTGCCGCTCTGTCTGCAAGACCCGTTGACCGGATCTCCTGGATGATCCCGCTGGCCGGGATGTGCCGCCTGAGCCTGTGTTCGCGCCGAATCAGCGCAATCATTTCGCCCATGCAAATCGGACGCGTAAAGCCGGGTTCCCAGCTCCACGCGTCGCGTGTCTGTTTCGTCTACATAAAACCGATTCTTGATCCACGCAAGTGGCAAGTGTCCGCTTTATGACAAACGCCGCATCGGAACCATCCAGTCGTCCCGTCCCGGCTATAGCGCTCTTATGCCTCAAGACAGCCTATATGGCAAGCCACCGCGCGATTTTCAAAAGGCCGATGCGTGGAAGCTCAGACATTTCATGAATTGGCCATTTCGAAAAATGGCACGGGCAGCAGGGCTCGAACCTACGACCTGCGGTTTTGGAGACCGCCGCTCTACCAACTGAGCTATGCCCGTATCGTGCGCATGTCGACGCAGCAGGCGCTTCCTAAAAGCTTCCGTGCGCGCTGTAAAGAGCGGTCTGATCTGATCGTTCCATTCCTGCCTGCTTTCAGCATCAGGTCGGAAATCTCCGTGGCGAGTCGGGATCATCCGCCCGACGGCTGCTTGTACGGTCCGCCGGGCACGCCCCAGCCCCAGGCCGGCATCGGCTCGGTCTCGGGATCGCAGGTCTCGCCAAGGTTGGAGTTCATCTTCGCCAGCCGCGACCCCCATTCGACATAGGCCATGAAAGCCGAGCGGAATTCCGGATCGTCCGGCAGCCCGACTTCATCGGCGGCATCGACGAGAAGGTTGATCCAGCGGCGGCGCTGTTCCTCGCTCAGATGCTTGCCGAGATGATGCATGACCATCTCGCGGTGGCCGCCATGCTCTGCGCTGTAGGTCTTCGGGCCGCCAAACACCTCGCCGATGAAAGCGGCGACATGGGTCGGATGATCGGGCGACATGTTCTTGAACACCGGACCGACGACGGGGTCCTGAAACACCTTGTCATAGAAGGTTTGCGTCAGACGATTCAACGCGTCGGTGCCGCCGGCCCATTCGAACAATGTCGGGATATCCTGGCTCATTCTCGATCCTCGACTGGCCGGACTGTCAATTGTTGCGGACGATAGCGGAACTATCACGTTGCTCAACCTGCCTCGATGGCCAGTTTGGGTCAGCTGCAGCGCCTGCGCCTTACAACTTCATGGGCGCGTCGGCCTGAACCTCGGAAGTCGAGACCATGCGGCAATTCTCCGGCATTGGCTCCGATTTGCATATCGTCGGACCGGTAAATTCATCTGCCGATTCAAGCCCGGTCGTCAGCCCGACTTTCAACATCATGTCGGGTTCGAGCCGCCGATGGCGCGAGGCCGGCACCGACCGCATCGCCACCAGCAGACCGGGTCCGACCGCCATGTCTTTGAGATAGATCTTGAGCCGCTGCTCCAACCCCATCGGATGCACGGTCAACTGCGCACGAGGACCGACAAGGCGTCTGACACCGCCGGCGAGCATGATCGGACAGGCCGCGCCACACTCGCCGCTCGCATCGATCGTGAGCCCGACATAGACGCCATCTTCGGCGGTGCAATCCGCCTTGTCCGGCTCGCATCCAATGAAGTCCGTCCGTGCAACCGCCACGTCGAGCTTGCGTTCTCGGATCAGCCTTCCGGCAGCCACAGCGCCGAGCACGTCACCTCCGGGCGAGTTGATCACCAGGGGCAGTCGCCGATCACCGATCGTGTCCAGCAGTTGGCGCAGCCGTTCCGGCGTTTGAGCGCTAATCGTGCCTTCCGCCGAGATCCATTCGGGACAGTTGGGATCGCAGAGAAAACTTCTGCCGCGAACCAGAACGAAGCGCATATCTCCAACATCGGCCCGCCGCACGGTTTCGGGTTCCGCCGACGCGGCAGGAGCGGGCTTGGCGTATGCCACCACGTCGCCGGCCGGCGCCGGTATTTCCCTGCAGTTCGCAGCCACCGGATCTGTTTTGCATAGAGTTGGCGCGGTCAGCAGGTCGACGGCATCCAGGCTGGTAACGAGCTTCGCCTGCAGCATGTCGTAAGGGGCCAGTTGCTGGATGCTGCTGGCCGGCGTCTCCTTCATCGCTTCTAGCACACCAAGGCCGACGCCCATTTCCCTGAGATAAGCCGCCAGCCTTTTCTCCACCGCCTTGCTCATCTCATAGGTCTTGTAGCTGCCGGCGTTCTTGCGGCTGATGACCTTTTTGTCGACGATCTTCTTCTTGCCTCTCACCACGCGGTAGGTGGTTCGGTACTGCAATTTCGTCCGGATGTAGGTTGTAGTGATCTGATGGACGCCGAGATGGGCCCATTGACCGACCACGCGCCTGATGCCGCCGGCAAGCATCAGCGGACAAGCGGAATTGCAGATCGCGCCGTCGGCATAGGCATTGCCGAAATAGCGAGCGCCCTTGCCGTCTTTTTCCTTGCACGCCTTGGCGTCGGGCTGGCAACCGGTGAGCCCGGTTTTTCCGACCGCAATATCGAGCTTGTTCTTGCGGATCAGCCGGCCAAGCGCCAGCGCGGCTTCGACATTGCCGCCGGGAGAATCCACGACAACGGGCAGTTTTCGGCCACCGAGCACCTTGAGCGTGCGTTTGAAAAGGGCCGGCGTGCCGGCTTCTATCGAGCCTTCAGCCGATATCCATTCCGGGCAGGTCGGCTCGCAACCAGGCGCGCTGCTGCGGACGACGACGAACCGCATCGTCGGGCCAAGATCCGGGGCGGATTCTTTTGTATTCGCCGCGAAGGCAGCGTGTTCCATGCCAAGGAACGACGCCAGGCAGATCACCCCAAGCATCCACCATGTCTGGCCATTCAGACGGTGCCATAGAACCATTCGGGCAAGCCCCCGCAATGCAAGCTATCCTAACGCACGACCCCCAAAAACGGAACCGATTTTCGCTGGCGATCATGCGCAATATCAACGTGCTACAGCGTCCTTCGCGCGCACGAACAACGCCCGGCGCTGTGATTGAGCTTTGACGGCTCGCAACAGGTTTGCGATGGCGCCGCAGGCACTCGGCTGTGCTAAAAAAAAGCAAAAAGGGCAGCCCGAGGACTGCCCTTTCGCAATCGATCTGATCGGCAATGCCGGCGTCGATTACTCTTTGATGGTGACGACGATGCCGGCACCGACGGTGCGGCCGCCTTCACGGATGGCGAAGCGCAGCTTCTCTTCCATGGCGATTGGCACGATCAGCTCGACATCGACGGTGATGTTGTCGCCAGGCATCACCATCTCGGTGCCTTCCGGCAGCGACACGATGCCGGTCACGTCGGTCGTGCGGAAATAGAACTGCGGACGGTAGTTGGTGAAGAACGGCGTGTGACGGCCGCCCTCGTCCTTGGTCAGGATGTAGGCTTCGGCGACGAACTTCTTGTGCGGCTGGACCATGCCGGGCTTGGCCAGAACCTGGCCGCGCTCGACACCTTCGCGGTCGACACCGCGCAAGAGCGCGCCGATGTTGTCGCCGGCCTGGCCCTGGTCGAGCAGCTTGCGGAACATCTCGACACCGGTGCAGGTCGTCTTGGTCGTCGGACGGATGCCGATGATCTCCAGCTCCTCGCCGACCTTGACCACGCCGCGCTCGACGCGACCGGTCACCACCGTGCCGCGGCCCGAAATCGAGAACACGTCCTCGATCGGCATCAGGAACGGCTTGTCGAGCGGACGAACCGGCGTCGGGATGTAGTCGTCGACCGCAGCCATCAATTCGCGGATCGAATCCTCGCCGATCTTCTTGTCGGAGTCTTCAAGTGCGGCAAGTGCCGAACCCTTGACGATCGGAATGTCGTCGCCGGGGAACTCGTTCTTGGTCAACAGCTCACGCACCTCGAGCTCGACCAGCTCGAGCAGCTCGGCGTCGTCGACCTGGTCGACCTTGTTCAAAAACACCACGATCGACGGCACGCCGACCTGACGGGCCAGCAGGATGTGCTCGCGGGTCTGCGGCATCGGGCCGTCGGCGGCCGACACAACCAGGATCGCGCCGTCCATCTGCGCGGCACCGGTGATCATGTTCTTCACATAGTCGGCGTGGCCGGGGCAGTCGACATGGGCGTAGTGGCGGTTGGCCGTCTCGTATTCGACATGCGCCGTCGAGATGGTGATGCCGCGCGCCTTCTCCTCGGGCGCCGCATCGATCTGGTCGTAGCGCTTGTATTCGCCAAAATACTTGGTGATCGCCGCCGTCAGCGACGTCTTGCCATGATCGACATGGCCAATCGTGCCGATGTTCACATGAGGCTTTGTACGCTCGAATTTACCTTTTGCCATA